>QEUR01000076.1 GCA_003577095.1 Acidobacteriota bacterium | reverse complement strand
CGGGCCGAGCCCGCCGCGCCCACCCTCGACGTGCCGGCGCCCCCGCGGCACACGGTCCGCCGTCGCCTCAGCCGCGCGGTCGTCGTCGTGCTGCTGCTGGGCTTCAGCGTGCTGTTCTCCTACCCCTTCATCTGGCTGGTCAGCGCCTCGCTCAAGCCGCGCAGCGACGTCTTCGACAACCGGCTCATCCCGAAGGTCGCCACGCTGGAGAACTACGTCTCCGTCTGGCAGGAGGCGCCCCTGGCGCTGTGGCTGGGCAACACGCTGCTGGTGACGGTGCTGGCCGCGGTGACGGTGACCATCAGCAGCTCGATGGTGGCGTGGGCCTTCGCCTACTACCGCTTCCCCGGCCGCAACCTGCTGTTCGGGCTGGTGCTGTCCTCGATGATGCTGCCGGGAGCGGTGACGATGATCCCGGTCTTCCTCATCTGGGACGGGCTGGGTCAGGTCGACACGCTCACCCCGCTGTGGGCGGGCAACCTCTTCGGCAGCGCGTTCTACATCTTCCTGCTGCGGCAGTTCTTCCTGGGGCTGCCGAGGGAGCTGTTCGAGGCCGCCCGGATCGACGGGGCCGGGCACTGGCAGCTGTTCACGCGGATCGCGCTGCCGCTGTGCCGCCCCGCCCTGGCCGTGACGCTGCTCTTCGAGTTCCAGGCGGCGTGGACCGACCTCATGCGCCCGCTGATCTACCTGCGCGACTCGTCCAAGTTCACCATCCCCCGCGGCCTGAAGGCGCTGCTGGACCAGTTCGGCTTCGGCGGCGAGTGGCACTGGGAGATCGTGGTGACCGCGAGCGTCATCACCACGATCCCGATGATCATCCTGTTCTTCCTCGGCCAGAAGCACTTCGTCTCCGGCATCACCGCCGGCGGCACCAAGGGATGAGGCCGGCGCCGCCCTACCCCAGGACTGCGGGCGTGCACCGCGTCAGTGCCGCAGCTCGTCGCTGTCCTCCAGGTCGTGGACGTCCTTGATCCGGGTCGGACGGGCGTAGAGGGCCCGGTTGAGGAACCAGGTCAGCGCCCAGAGCACGATCCCGACGCCGAGGACCCACGCGGCGATGGAGTACTGCACGGTCGCGCGCCCGGTCCACGGGCCGACCATGTAGGCGCAGCTGAGGGCGCCCAGGACGGGGACCCAGGTCGGGGCCCGGAAGTGCTCGTGCTCCACCGGGTCGCGACGCAGCACGAGGCAGGCGACGTTGACGACCGTGAACACCGCCAGGAGGAGCAGGGCCGTGGTGCCGCCGAGCTCGCTGATGCCGCCGACGACGAGGATGAGCGCCACGGCGAAGGCGGTGGTGACCACGATCGCCGTCCACGGGGTGCGCCGGCCCTCGTGCACCATACCGAGCTGGCGCGGCAGCACCCCCTGGTGCGCCATGCCGTAGAGCAGCCGCGATGCCATGAGCATGTTGATCAGGGCGGTGTTGGCCACGGCGAACATCGCGATGAACGGGTAGAAGGAGTCGATCGGCAGGTTGGGCGCGCCCCGCTCGACCACGGTGAGCAGCGGCGTCCCGCCCTCGCCGAGCTCGCCCACGGGCACCAGCGCCACCGAGGTGATCGAGACGAGCAGGTAGATGACGATCGTCAGACCGAGCCCGGTGAGCATCACCCTGGGGAAGATCCTCGAGGGGTTCTTGACCTCCTCGGCCATGTTGACCGAGTCCTCGAACCCCACCATCGCGAAGAAGGCGAGGCTGGTGGCCGTCGTGACCGCCAGGAAGGCGTTCTTGCCGCTGGGGCTCTCGAACATCACGGCCCGGGAGAAGTCGACCTCGGCGCCGGAGAAGCCGAGCACCGCCCAGAGCCCGACGAAGATGATGAGCAGCAGGCCGCTCAGCTCGACCAGGGTGAGCACCACGTTGAGCCTGACGCTCTCGGAGACGCCGCGGAAGTTGATGACCGCCAGCACGAGCATGAACGCCACCGCCAGCCCCAGCACCTGCGGGCTGTCCGGACCCCAGTCGAAGTTGAGCCCGGCCGCGAGGTTGGAGGCGAAGGCCTTGGCCGCGGTCGAGGCGGAGGTGATGCCCGAGGCCATCACCGCGAAGGTCACCAGGAAGGTGAGGAAGTGCAGGTCGAAGGCCCTGTGCACGTAGGAGGCCGCCCCCCGGCCCGCGGGTACTTGGTGACCAGTTCCAGGTAGGCGAAGGCGGTGATCACGGCGATCGTGAAGGCCACCAGGAAGGGCACCCACACCGCACCGCCGACCTGCTCGGCGACCCGCCCGGTGAGGGCGTAGATGCCGGTGCCGAGCATGTCCCCGACGATGAACAGCAGCAGCAGCTTGGGCCCGAGGACGCGCCGCAGCTCGGTCGGCTGCCCGCCGGAGGGGCTGGACCGGTGGTCGGTCGTGGTCGTCATCGCGCACCTCCGCGGTCACGTCGTGGCCGTCCCCCGGGGAGGCCGGTGCGACCGAGTGTGCTCCCGGACGGGTGGACCTGCAACCGCTGGGCGCGGTCAGGCGTCGATCCGCTCCCGGTCCAGCTCGTGGGCAGAGCCGACGATGAACTCCTTGCGCGGCGCCACCTGCGAGCCCATGAGCAGGTCGAAGACCTCGTCGGCGCGGGCCGCGTCGGCCAGCGTGATCCGGCGCAGGGTGCGGTGGCGCGGGTCCATCGTGGTCTCGGCCAGCTGGTCGGCGTCCATCTCGCCCAGGCCCTTGTAGCGCTGCAGCGGCTGCTTGACCGTGCGGCCCTTCTTCTGCAGGGACGCCACGGTGCGCCGCATCTCCTGCTCGGTGTAGGTGTAGATGTACTCGCGGCCCGCGCGTCCGCGGCCGCCGGAGACCTCGATCCGGTGCAGGGGCGGCATCGCGGCGTAGACCCGCCCCGCCTCGACCAGCGGGCGCATGTAGCGGAAGAAGAGCGTGAGCAGCAGGGTGCGGATGTGGGCGCCGTCGACGTCGGCGTCGGTCATGATGACGACCTTGCCGTAGCGGGCCATGTCCAGGTCGAAGGAGCGCCCGGAGCCGGCGCCGACGACCTGGATGATCGCCGCGCACTCGGCGTTGGACAGCATGTCGGAGACCGACGCCTTCTGGACGTTGAGGATCTTGCCGCGGATCGGCAGCAGCGCCTGGTAGTCGCTGCTGCGGGCCAGCTTGGCGGTGCCCAGGGCGCTGTCGCCCTCGACGATGAACAGCTCGCTGCGCGTGGTGTCGTTGCTGCGGCAGTCGGCCAGCTTGGCCGGCAGCGAGGATGACTCGAGGGCGTTCTTGCGGCGCTGGGTCTCCTTGTGCAGCCGGGCCGAGATGCGCGACTTCATCTCCGCGACGACCTTGTCGAGCAGGAGCGAGGCCTGGGCCTTGTCGCCGCGGTGCTTGGAGGTGAGCCGCTCGGTCAGCTCCTTCTCGACCACCCGCGAGACGATCGAGCGGACGGCGCTGGTGCCGAGCACCTCCTTGGTCTGGCCCTCGAACTGCGGCTCGGCCAGGCGGACGGTCACCACGGCCGTCAGGCCGGCGGTGATGTCGTCCTTGTCGACCTTGTCGTTGCCGACCTTGAGCCGCCGGGCGTTGACCTCCAGCTGCTTGCGGAAGACCTTGAGCAGCGCCTGCTCGAAGCCGGCGACGTGGGTGCCGCCCTTGGGGGTGGCGATGATGTTGACGAAGCTGCGCTGCGTCGTGTCGTAGCCGGTGCCCCACCGCACGGCGACGTCGACCTCGCACTCGCGCTCGGTCTCCCTGCTCACCATGTGCCCGCGGTCGTCCAGCACCGGCACCGTCTCGGTGAAGCTGCCCGAGCCCCTCAGCCGCCACACGTCGGTGACCCCGGAGTCCGGGGCGAGGTACTCGGCATACTCGGTGATCCCGCCGGAGTAGGCGAAGACCTCCTCGGCCGGACCGTCCTCCCCGGGCGTGCCGGGCAGGCGGCGCTCGTCGCGGACCACCATCGTCAGGCCGGGCACCAGGAAGGCGGTCTGGCGCGCCCGGGCGACCAGCTCGTCGTAGTCGAAGCGCGCGCTCTTGATGAAGATCTGCGGGTCGGCCCAGTACCGGACCCGGGTGCCGGTCACGCCGCGCTTGGCCTTGCCGACGACCGCCAGCTCGCTGCTCTTCTGGAAGGGGGAGAAGTCGTTGTCCGGCGAGGGACCGGAGCGGCCGTCCCGGAACTGTCCGGGCTCCCCGCGGCGGAAGCTCATCCGGTAGGTCTTGCCCGCGCGGTCCACCTCGACGTCGAGGCGGTGGGACAGCGCGTTGACGACCGAGGCGCCGACGCCGTGCAGGCCGCCGGAGGCGGCGTAGGAGCCGCCGCCGAACTTGCCGCCGGCGTGCAGCTTGGTGAAGACCACCTCGACGCCGGTGAGTCCGGTGCGGGGCTCGACGTCGACCGGGATGCCGCGGGCGTGGTCGCGCACCTCGACCGAGCCGTCCTCGTGCAGGACGACCTCGATGCGGTCGCCGTGGCCGCCCAGGGCCTCGTCGACGGAGTTGTCGATGATCTCCCACAGGCAGTGCATCAGCCCGCGGCTGTCGGTCGACCCGATGTACATCCCCGGGCGCTTGCGGACCGCCTCCAGGCCCTCCAGGACCTGCAGGTGCCGCGCGGAGTAGTCGGTCGTCGTGCTCACGGGCTGGTCGCTCCACTCGTTCGTCATGGTCGCGGGCCCTCACCTTCTCCTCGTCGCCCGCACCGGCAGGTTATCCCGCGCCACCGACGGGCCCGAGGAGGCGCACGGCCCTGTTCCCGACTACGCGGTCAGCGGAACCACGCCCACGCCGGGCACAAAGACGCGGTCCGGGGCCGTTGACGTGCTTGACTGTGACGCACCAGCCGGGCCTTCCCGGACCTGGAGCAGGAGAGGAGACGCCGTGAACGCCACCCTGACCCCCGAGCTGACCGCCGCGGACCGCTGTGACCGGTGCGGTGCGCAGGCCTACGTACGAGCCCGGCTCGGCGACGGCCTCGAGCTGCACTTCTGCGCCCACCACGGCCGCGCCCACCTGGACAAGCTGCGCCACCTGGAGGACGTCGAGATCCTCGACGAGACCCACCGCCTCCACGCCGAGGAGCAGCCGACGATCTAGGAGCGGCCCCGCAGACCGACACCCGACCGCCCGTCACGCAGCAGCGTGGCGGGCGGTCGTGCACGTCCGGAGACAGTTCCTGCTGGCACACTTTCCGGAATGAGTGCGATGGAGATCGTGGTCGCCCTGATGATGGTCGTGGGCGTCGTCGGCATCGTGGTGCCGGTGCTGCCCGGACTGCTGCTCGTCGTGGCCGGGGTGGTGCTGTGGGCGCTGGAGGAGCGCTCCACGACCGGGTGGGTGGTGCTGGGCGTCGTCGCGGGCGTCTACCTGGCCGGCCTGGTGCTGCAGTGGCTGGTCCCGGGCCGGCGGATGAAGCGGGCCGGCGTGCAGACCTCGACGCTGCTGGCGGGGGTGGTCACCGCGATCGTGGCAGCGTTCGTGATCCCCGTCATGGGTCTGTTCCTCGGGTTCCCGCTGGGGATCTTCCTGGTCTCCCTCGCCCAGACCCGCGACCACAAGGAGGCGCTGCGGGCGACCGGCCACGCCCTGCGCGCGGTCGGGACGAACATCCTCATCGAGCTGGTGACGGCGTTCACGATCATCGCGGTCTGGGCGGTGACGATCCTCTTCGTGACCTGAGTGTCTGGCTCTCTAGAGTGTCTGGCCCTCTAGTAGGGACCCTGCTCCCGACGCTTGTCCCACTGCTGCTCCATGCGCTCCATGAAGGTGCCCGACGGGCGCGGCGAGACCGGCCGGCCACCCCCGCCGCCGCCTCGACCGCCACCGCCCCCGGGGTGGTTGCCGCCCTGGGCGTTCCGGCGCGTGCGTCCCTGCGGCTTGGCCGCCCAGGCGCCGCCGAGGACCATGAGCAGGAAGCCGATCGCCCCGACCCAGATCATCTGCGACATGACACCCAGGACGACGAGACCGAGCCCGACGAGCGCCCCCACGATGCCGATCGCCACGCGGCGTCGGTCGAGTCCGTGACCGGCGCCCCGCACGCTGCTCTTGAGCGTGCTGGCCAGGCGTGGGTCCTCGGCGTAGAGCGCCTTCTCCATCTGCTGGAGCACGCGCTGTTCGTGTTCAGAGAGCGGCACGGGCGACCTCCTGATCGGGGTCGGTCACTGGCCCGCCGGGCCGAGGACCATGTCTAGAAGTTCTAGGATATCTAGGTAACGTCCGGAGCGGTAGCCGAGGTTCCCCCTACCCCCGGACGAGGAGGCTCGCCGGTCGCACCGCGTCGTGCCCGAACCGGGCGGCGGCCCGGTCGACCGCCCGCTCCGCCTCCCGCCAGCCGTGCTCGGGCTCGTCGAGCCGGCCCTGCACGAGCGTCTCGTCGGCGCCGGTGATGCCCTCGACCCGGACACCGAGCAGCCGGACCCTCGCCCGCTGCAGTCCCAGCCCCTGGTAGAGCGACCAGGCCGTGGCGTGCACGTCGCGGGTGACGTCGGTCGGCACCGTCACCGTCCGCGACCGGGTGATCGTGGTGAAGTCCGAGAAGCGCACGGTGAGGACGACCGTGCGGCCGAGCACGTGGGCGTGCCGCATCCGGCTCGCGGTCCGCTCGGCCAGGCGCAGCAGCTGGCGCCGGACCACGTCGGGGTCGTCGACGTCGTGGGCGAAGGTCTCCGAGGAGCCCACGCTGCGCTCGGTACGCCCGGGTGTCACCGGCTCACCGTCCCGCCCCCAGGCCAGCGCCTGCAGCCGGGCGGCGCCGTGCTCGCCGAACGCGCGGCGCAGCGTCGCCTCCGGCACGTGCGCCAGCTGGCCCACGGTGCGCAGCCCGAGCCGGTGCAGTTCGGCCTCGGTGGCCTCCCCCACGCCCCAGAGCGCCCCGACCGGCATGGGGTGCAGGAAGGGCACCACCTCGGAGCGGCCGACCATCCGCATCCCGTCCGGCTTGGCCGCGCGCGAGGCCATCTTGGCCACCGCCTTGGTCGGGGCTCCCCCGACCGAGCAGGTGATCCGCTGTTCGTCGGCGACGGTGTCGCGGATCCACTGCCCGATCGCGGCGGGGCTGCCCCACTGCCGCCCGGCCGCCGAGACGTCGAGGAAGGCCTCCTCCACCGACACCGGCTCCATCCGCGGGGTGACCTCGGCGAAGACCGCCATCACCGCCTCCGAGACCCGGGCGTAGCGGTCGTGGTCCGGGCGCACCACGACCACGGGCGGGCACAGCCGCCGGGCGGTGGCCATCGGCATGCCGGAGCGGACGCCGTAGACCCGCGCCTCGTAGGTCGCCGAGAGCACCACGCTGCGCCACCCGCCGCCGACCACGACGGGCAGGCCGACGAGCTCGGGGTGGTCGAGCAGGGACACCGAGGCGTAGAACGCGTCCATGTCAACGTGCAGCACCGTGACGTCGTCGGTCCCGGGGCCGAGGTCCCGGCCGGCGCCCTGCCGGGTGCCCTGCCCTGTGCCGCCGAGGAGGTCATCGCGTCGCGCGCCCGCCGCGCTCACCATCCCGGGCTCCCGGGGCTGGAGTGCCACAGCTTGGCGGGCACGTCGCGCGGGCTCTCCCCCGCGGGCCGGGTGTCGGCGTAGGGCGACTGCCGGAAGCCGGAGGCGTGGACCAGCACCCTGCGTCCGGCCTGCCCGGCGGCCTGCGCCTGCTGCCTGGCCAGCGCCTCGGACTCTGCCAGGAGCGCCCGCGCCTGCTCCTCGGTCCGGTCCATGAACGTCCGGACCGCGTCCGCGCCGCCCTCCTGCCACGCGTCGGCGACCGCGCCGAGCTCCCACGCGCCGGTGGCCCGCAGCGAGACCCCGCGCGGGCCGGTGCGGCGCAGCACGCCGCGCACGAGCAGCAGCCAGGAGTGGAAGACGGTCGCCGCGAACGGTCCCTGCACGTCCTCGAAGAAGGTCGCGTCGGCCGGCCCGGTGCCGTCGTCGAGGGTGAGGAAGACGACCCGCCGCCCCGAGCGCACCGGCGGGGTCTGGGTGGCGACCTTGGCGCCGGCGACGAGCACCTCCGAGCCGTTGCGGCGGGAGAGCAGGTCGCGCGCCGGGGTGGCGCCCAGGTCGGCGAGCATCGTGCGGAAGCCGGCGACGACGTGGCTGCTGACGTCGAGCCCGAGCACCTCCAGCTCGGCCCGCAGCTGCTCCTGCTCGGTCATCTCCGGCAGCCCGCTGCCGGGGACCGGCTCGGGCTCGTCGCCGAGCTCGAGGGTGAGCTGGGTGGCGACCGGCTGCTGGTCGTGCCAGGTGCGGCGTCCGACGGCCTGCGTCCTGGTCCGCGCGGCGACCTCCCCCTCGAGGGGCTCGGCTCCCGGGACCGCCGGCGGGGGCACCCGGCGTCCGGCACGGCTGCGCCCCGCCGCCGTCGTGGAGCGCCGGCTCCACCGGTCCAGCTCGCGGACGTGCAGGAGCAGGTCGCGGCGGGTCAGCCCGCCGCGGACGTGGTGGCGCCCGACCCGGTGCAGCGCGTCGAGCCCCCCGGCCAGCACGAGCCGCTCGGCGGTGGGCCGGGTGGGCCGAGCACGCTGCCACAGGTCGGCCAGCGAGGCGTAGGGCTGGCCCGCGACGACCCGCTGCACCTCCTCGTCGCTGATCCCCTTGACGTCGGCCAGCGACAGCCGGATGCCGTAGCCCCCGGCGCGGCGCTCGATCTCGGCCATCACCTCGTCGACGTGGTCGGGACCCCGGTCGTCCGGTGCGCGGAGGTCCGGCACCGGGTCGCCGCGCCTGCCCAGCGTGGAGGTGCTCCGCGGAGCAGCGGCGGGGCCCGAGGTGCTCCGCGGAGCAGCGGCGGGGCCCGGGGGGCTCGGCGGAGCGGCGTCCAGGTCGGGGTGGGCCTCCGCGTCCACCCGCTCGACCCGGTAGGTGGCGCCGGAGGCGTTGACGTCGAGCCCGAGGACGTGCACGCCCATGGTGCGGGCCTCGTCGAGGATGAGGCGCTTGGGGTACATGCCGGGGTCGTGGGTGAGGACGCCGGCCAGGAACGCCGCGGTGTGGTGGGTCTTCAGCCACGCCGACTGGTAGGTGGGCAGCGCGAAGGCCGCCGCGTGCGCCTTGCAGAAGCCGAAGGAGGCGAAGGCTGCCAGCACCTCCCAGATCCGCTCGACGTCGGCCGGGGTGTAGCCGCGGGCGGCCGCCGCCGCGCGCCACCACACCTCGACCTCCTGCTGCCCCTGCGGGGTGCCCATCGCACGGCGCACCTCGTCGGCCTGGGCCAGGCTCACCCCGGTGGTTTCCGCGACCAGCTGCAGCACCTGCTCGTGGAAGACCACCACCCCGCAGGTCTGCTCGAGGTAGGGCACGAGGCTGGGGTGGAGGTACTCCGGCTCGCCCCAGCCCTGCCGGGCGTGCAGGAAGGGCCGGATCATGTCGGACTTCACCGGTCCGGGGCGGAACAGCGAGATGTCGATGATGATGTCGGCGAAGCAGTCGGGGGCGAACTTGCCGACCAGCTCGCGCTGCCCCGGCGACTCGATCTGGAAGCAGCCGAGGGTGCGGGTGGACTGGATCAGCGCGAAGGTCTCCGGGTCGTCCAGCGGCACCTGCGTCCGGTCGTCCAGGTCGATCCGCGTCCCGTCGACGCGCTCGATCTCGTCGACGGCGTGCGCCATCGAGGACTGCATGCGGATGCCCAGGACGTCCAGCTTGAGCAGCCCCATCTCCTCGACGTCCTCCTTGTCGAACTGGCTCATCGGGAAGCCCAGCCAGCTGGCCTCGACCGGGGTGCGGTCCAGCAGCCCGGTGTTGGACAGGATCACCCCGCAGGGGTGCATCGCGATGTGCCGCGGGAGGCCGTCGAGGGACTCGACCAGCTCGAGCAGCTGCTGCATGCGCGGCGCGTCGAGGCCCTGCTGGCGCAGCTCGGGCAGGTCGCGGATCGCGGCGCGCACGTCCCGTGCGCGGATGTGCGGGAACGCCTTGGCGATGACGTCGATCTCCCCCGGCGGCATGCCCAGCGTGGCGGCGACGTCGCGGACGGCGTGGCGCACGCGGTAGGTCTCGGCCATCGACACGCAGGTGACCCGCTCGGAGCCGAAGCGCTCCAGGATCCGTTCGTACATCTCGGTGCGGCGCGCCGACTCCACGTCGATGTCGATGTCCGGCAGCTGCGCGCGCAGCGGCGAGCAGAAGCGCTCCATCAGCAGCCCGTGCTCCATCGGGTCCACGCCGCTGATCCCGAGCAGGTAGGTGACCAGGCTGCCCGCGCCCGAGCCCCGCGCGGCGACCCGCACGCCGTTGTCGCGGATGAGGTCGCAGACCTGGGCCACGGTCAGGAAGTAGGTCGGGTAGCCCAGCCCCGCGATGACCCCGAGCTCCTCGTCCAGCCGGGCCCGCACGCGGTCGAGGTATGCCGTGCCCGCGCCGGCGTAGCGGGTGGCCACCGCGTCCTGGCAGCGACTGGTGAGGACCTGGTGGGCCTGGCCGATGCCGGTGACGCCGAGCACCTCGGGCTCAGGCAGGTGGACCGCCCCGAGACCGAGGTCGGAACGGGCGTCCTGGCGGCACTCGTGCGCCAGCTCGAGGGTGGCGCCGAGCAGGTCGGCCGCCCGGGCGTCGCTGCCGCCGGCCTCCTCCAGCTGCCGGGCCAGCGCGTGCATGGTCGCGCTGCCGGCCAGGTGCCCGGCGGTGCTGACCCGGTCGAGGTGGCGCTCGTCGAGGGCGACCATCCGGCGCGCGGCGTCGAGGACGTCGACCACCCTGGCCTGCTCGGGGGTGGCGTGCCGGACCGCCGCGGTGAGCACGGCGGGGACGCCGCACTCGCGCGCCAGCGCCCACATCCGGCTGGCGTGTCCCAGGCTCGCCGGGGTGCCCTCGGGCCCGCCGTGGCAGACGACCTCGACGCGCAGCGCCCCGGTGGGCAGCACGTGCTGCCAGGCCTGCAGGAGGGTCCGGGCCACGCCGTGGCGGCGCGCGAGGACCGCCCGGCCCACGTCGGAGTCGGGCCCGAGCAGCACGACCACGGGGGCGACCCCGTCGACAGGTACGGCCGCACGGGCGAGCAGGTCGTGGCGGGTGCGGGGCACCCCGCGCTCCCCCGCCAGGTGGGTGTGGGTGACCAGCCGGCACAGCCGGGCCCACCCCGCGCCGGGCGCCAGGCCCGCCTGCTGACCGCGGGCCAGCACGACGACCCGCGGCTGCTGGTCGTCGACGAGCGTGCCGCCCTTGACCGGCTGGGCACGGCCCT
>QEUR01000075.1 GCA_003577095.1 Acidobacteriota bacterium | reverse complement strand
GTGCCCGCCGCCCCGACCCCGCCCGTCGCCCGCGTCGACCTCGCCAGGGTGCTGCGCGACGCCGCGGACGGGCGCTTCCTGCAGCCAGACGGCGGCTTCTCCCGGGCCGTGCCCTGGCGGCCCGGGACCGAGGCCGCGGTCGCGTTCACCGGCCACGCGATGATGGTCGTCGGCGACGACGTGGACGACGACCGGCTGGTCCGGCTCGGGGTGCACGGCTACGGCGGGGCGCACGACCCACGGGTCGCGGTGGCGCTGGCCGGGGCGGGCGAGATCGGCGTGCTGGACGTGCTGCTGCTCGGCCGCGGGCGGTGGGGCCGAGCGCACTCGTCGAGCGGCCCGACCTCGCCGGCACCGAGCGCGCCCGGCACGCCGCGCAGTGGCGCGACGACGTGCGGGTCCTCGGGCTTCCGGACCGTTCAAGCGCGTCCCTGGCGACGCTGTCGCGCGGCATCGGCGGGCTCCCGGAGATCGGCATCCACGCCGCGGACGACGCGGCCGACCTCCTCCTCCGAGGGGTCCTGGAGCGCGTGCCGGTCGGCGACGTCGTCGTCGCCTCCGTCACGCCCGGCAACGCCCGGTCGCTGCGCTTCTTCCTGCGGCACGGCTTCGTCCCGGTGGGCAGCGTGCAGCAGTGGACGCCTCGCCGCTGACCCGCTCGACGCCCTGTGGACGACCCAGCATCCGGCTATCCGCGACGTGGCACGCTGGTCGGGGTGACCAGGAGGGGCATCATGGCAAGCATGGCGACCATGCCGGTGAGCAGACCGCTCACCATCGAGGACTTCGAGACCATCCGTGACGCCGCCGTCGACGGGCGCCGCTACGAGCTCGTCGACGGGTCGCTCGTCGTGACCCCCTCACCCTCCTGGCGCCACCAGGTCGTCTCGTCGCGACTGATGGCCGCCCTGCTGGCCTCCGACCCGGACCCCGACCGCCTGGTCGTTCTGCACGCACCGCTCGACGTCCGGCTCTCGACCGACTCGGTGGTCCAGCCCGACCTGATGGTCTTCGACACCGACGAGCCAGGACCACGACGGCCTGTCCTCGCGGTGGAGATCCTCTCCCCCAGCACCCGGCACATCGACATGGGCCTCAAGTGGTCCCGGTACGCGGCCGCGGGGATCGGTCACTACTGGATGGTCGACCCCGAGGAGCCGTCGGTCACCGCATGGCTGCTGGAGGGCGGGGCCTATGTCGAGGACGGCCGGGCGAGCGGCGACGACCCCGTCGCGCTGCGGCGCCCATGGTCGGTGACGCTCGTCCCGGCCGACCTCGTCCGCGGCGCGTGAGCTGGGAGGAGGAACGGGCGCTGCCGGCAGCGCTCACGCCGTGCTGATCACTCCGGCCGCCCGTGCCGGCTCGGCGTAGGCGAGCGCCAGCGAGGCGATCGTCTCGTGGGCGTTGAGGCCGCTGGGGTTGGGCACGACCCACAGCCGGGCGCCCTCCAGCGGCTCGGGCTGCTCACCCACCGCGGCGCCCCGCACCCCGAGGGCGCTCCGGTATGCCGTGACGCCCGCCACCGCGACCACCTCCGGCCGCGCGCGACGCACCGTCTCGCGCAGGCGCTGCCAACCCTCGCGCAGCTCGGCCGAGGTCAGCTCGTCCGCGCGGGCCGTGGCGCGCCGGACCAGGTTGGTGATCCCGATGCCCCGCCCGAGCAGGTGGGCGCGGTCCGCGTCCGTCATGCCGGCGGAGGGGTCGACGCGACGCTCGATCACGCCGGCGGCCAGCAGCGCGGGGTAGAACCGGTTGGCGGGGTGGGCGAAGTGCGTCCGGGTCGCGGCCGTCCACAGGCCGGGGTTGATGCCGACGAACAGCAGCCGCAGCGGGCCCCCGTCGGCCGGGAGCAGGTCCGGCACCTCGGCGCCCCGGAACGAGTCGAGCTCGGCCCGGGTGAAGCGCCGTCGCGGCTGGGTGCTCACGGTCCCGGCCACGGGTCGGTCGGCCCACCCCCGGCCGGTGGCTCCCCCGGGGTCGGTGGTTCCCCCGGGGTCGGTGGCTCCCCCTCCGCGGGCGGGGCGCCGACGTCGGCCGGCTCCACCCCCACCTGCTCCCACGCGGTCCGCAGCGCCGACCCGACCTCGGAGCCCTCGCCGTACCTCGCGGCCGCACAGGTGAGGGTGGCAGCGGCGAACCCGGCGAACCCGACGTCCCTGGGGATCAGCCCGCGGGTGGTCATCGTGTCGTACCAGACCTGGCCGGCCCGTTCCCACGAGTAGCCGCCGAGGGCGGTCGCGAACAGGTAGAAGGCGTGGTTGGGGATGCCGGAGTTGATGTGGACGCCGCCGTTGTCGTGGTCGGCGTCGTGGGGCAGGACGACGTAGTCGGCCATCGTCGCCGGCTGCGGGTCCTTGCCCAGGACCGGGTCGTCGTAGGCGGTGCCCGGCGCCTTCATCGAGCGCAGCGCCTCGCCCTGCACCCTGTCGGTGAAGACGCCGGCACCCACGAGCCAGTCGGCCTGCTCGACCGTGTGGCCGAGCACCCGCTGGCGGACCATCGACCCCCACACGTCCGAGGCGGACTCGTTGAGCGCGCCGGACTGGCCGACGTAGGTCAGGCCGGCGGTGTACTGGGTCAGGCCGTGCGCCAGCTCGTGGCCGATGACGTCGACGCTCTGGGTGAAGCCGTTGAAGTAGACCCCGTCGCCGTCGCCGAAGACCATCTGCTGCCCGTCCCAGAAGGCGTTGTCGTAGTCGCGGGCGTAGTGCACCGTGGCGACGAGCGGCAGCCCCTGCCCGTCGAGCGAGTCCCGCCCGTAGACCTCAGCCAGCAGGTCCCAGGTCGCGCCGAGCCCGTCGTAGGCCTGGTCGACGGCCGCGTCGCCGCTCGGCTCCTGGCCCTCGCCTCGCACGAGGACGCCGGGCAGGGTGGTGCCGTGCTGCGCGTCGTGCACCGTGCGGTGGGGCGCCGCGCCCTCCGGGACGAGGGGCTCGGCGACCGCCCGCTCGGGGACCACCGGCTCCGGCTCCTCCGGCGACGTCTGGGCCCGGCGCTGCAGGGGCCAGGCGATGATGCCGTTGCCGCCCGGACGCCCCCCGGGCCAGCGCGTCGCGGTCAGCTCGCGCCGGTGCCTCACCGTCATGCTGTCGCGCAGCGCGAACTCCACGGCCTCGGCGAGCGAGGGCTCGGCCCGGGCGAGCCTGACCAGCACATAGGGCGGGATTATGGAGCAGCGGCGGAGCGACGTCATACCGGCACCCTGCCACGGGCCACCGACAGGGGGCTCGTCGACGGCCGCCCGGCTCACCCCTCCGCGAGCAGCTCGCGCACGCGCGGCACCACCTGCGTGCCGTAGAGCTCGATCGAGCTCATCAGCTGGCTGTGCGGCATCGGCCCGTTGGCGTACTTGAGGTCGAAGCGGTCCAGCTTCAGCGCCCTGACCGTCGCCGCGATCTTCTGCGCGACCGTCTCCGGGGAGCCGACGTAGAGCGCGCCGTGGGTGATCTCGCCGTGGTACTCGTCCAGACCCACCGGCCCCCAGCCGCGCTCGGCGCCGATCCGGTCGCGGTTGGCCTTGAAGTGGGGGTAGAGCTGCTCGCGGGCCAGCTCGTCGGTCGCGGCGACGTGCCCTGGCGAGTGCACGGCCACGGGCAGCTGCGGCGCGCCGCTCTCCTCGAGCACGCGGCGGTAGAGGTCGGCGAACGGCACGAAGCGCTGCGCCGGCCCGCCGATGATCGCGAGCATCAGCGGGATCCGGTAGGAGGCGGCCCGCACGACGCTCTGCGGGGAGCCGCCGACGGCGATCCAGGTGCGGAGCCGGCCCGACTCGGTCTTGGGCCAGACCTCCTGGTCGACCAGCGGCGTGCGGTGCGTGCCCTCCCAGGTCACCGGGCCCTCCTCGAGGACCTTGGAGAACAGGTCGAGCTTCTCGGCGAAGAGCGTCTCGTAGTCGCGCAGGTCGAAGCCGAAGAGCGGGAAGGACTCCGTGAACGAGCCCCGGCCCAGCACCACCTCGGCCCGGCCCCCGCTCAGCGCGTCGATCGTGGAGAACCGCTCGAACACCCGGATCGGGTCGTCCGAGCTGAGGACGGTGACCGCCGAGCCGAGCAGGATGCGCTCGGTGCGCGTCGCCATACCCGCGAGGACGACGTCGGGGGCGCTCACCGCGAAGTCGGGGCGGTGGTGCTCGCCCACGCCGAAGGAGTGGATCCCCACCTGGTCGGCCAGCACCGCCTGCGCGACGAGGTCGCGGATGACCTGGGCGCCGGTCTGCGGCGTCCCGTCGTCGCTGAGCGTGATGTCGCCGAAGGTGTCCAGTCCGAGCTCGACGGTCATGCGGGTTCCTCTCTAGGTGGTTGACGGATCAACAACCGAGGGGTATGCGGTGTTCCCGCCTACTTCTTGCCGTCGTCCTTGAGGAACTTCTCGAAGCCGGCGGGCAGCTTCAGACCGGCGAGGTCGCCGCTGCCCGCACCGTCGCCGCCGTCGGCGCCCTGGCCGAGCGCACCGGCACCGAAGGCGTTCTCCAGGGAAGCCTCGCGCGCGGCCTGCGCCTTCTGCGCGGCCTCCCGCTCCTGCTGGGCCCGCTTGGCCGGGTTGCCGGACTTCCCCTTCTTGCGCTGCTGCTGCTTGCCGCGCCTGCCGCCGCCGGGGCCGCCCAGGCCGGGCATGCCCGGCATCCCGGGGACGCCGCCGCCCTTCTTGAGCTGGCGCATCATCTTCTGCGCCTCGCCGAAGCGCTCGAGCAGCTGGTTGACCTCGCTCGGCGACACTCCTGAGCCGCGCGCGATGCGGGCCCGCCGCGAGCCGTTGATCTGCTTGGGGTGGTTGCGCTCGAAGGGGGTCATCGAGCGGACCATCGCCTCGACGCGGTCGAACTCCCGCTCGTCGAGGGCGTCGAGCTGGGCGCGCATGCCCTGCATACCGGGCATCATCCCGAGCATCTGCTTGAGCGAGCCCATCCGCTTGATCGCGGCCATCTGCTCGAGGAAGTCGTCGAAGGTGAAGTCCTCGTCGGCGAGGAACTTGCGGGTCATCTCCCGCGCCTGCGCCTGGTCGAAGGCCTGCTCGGCCTGCTCGATCAGGGTGAGCACGTCACCCATGTCCAGGATGCGCGAGGCCATCCGGTCGGGGTGGAAGAGCTCGACGTCCTTGACGCCCTCGCCGGTGGAGGCGTACATGATGGGCTTGCCGGTGACGCTGGCCACCGACAGGGCGGCACCACCGCGGGCGTCGCCGTCGAGCTTGGTGAGCACCGTGCCGGTGATGCCCACGCCGTCGGCGAAGGCCTTGGCGGTCTCGACCGCGGCCTGGCCGATCATCGCGTCGATGACGAAGAGGACCTCGTCGGCGTCCGTCTCGACCCGGATGTCGTGCGCCTGGCGCATGAGCTCGACGTCGACGGCGAGCCGGCCGGCGGTGTCGATGATGACGATGTCGTTGCCCTTGCGCCGGGCCTCCTCGACGCCGTCGACGGCGACGTCGACCGGATCGCCGAAGGAGCGGGTGCCCTCGCCGGTCTCCAGGGCGGCGTCGTGGCCGAAGACGTTGCCGCGCTCGGGGGCGAAGACCGGGACGCCGGCGCGCTCGCCGACGACCTCCAGCTGGGTGACGGCGTTGGGGCGCTGCAGGTCGGCGGCCACCAGCATAGGCGTGTGGCCCTGGCCCTTGAGCAGGTGCGCGAGCTTGCCGGCGAAGGTCGTCTTTCCCGAGCCCTGCAGACCGGCCAGCATGATCACCGTCGGCGGGTTCTTGGCCAGCTGGAGGCGCCGGGTCTGACCGCCGAGGATCTCCACGAGCTCCTCGTTGACGATCTTGACGACCTGCTGGGCGGGGTTGAGCGCCTGGTGCACCTCGGCCCCCAGCGCGCGCTCGCGCACGGCACCGGTGAACTGCTTCACGACCGGCAGCGCGACGTCGGCGTCGAGGAGCGCGAGACGGATGTCGCGGATCGTCGCGTTGAGGTCGGACTCTGTGACGGTGCCCTTGCGCTTTAGGTTCTTGAAGGTCAGCGTCAGACGGTCGGAGAGACTGGTGAACACCCGGCAAGGATACGTTGGACAGGTGAAGGCTCCAGTCTCCGCCGTCCGCCGCCGTCTCTCGCTCGCCCTGCGCGACCGGGTCGCGGGGCCCGACGCCGACCGCCGGGCGCACGCGATCTGGCTGGCACCCGGCGAGCGCCGCTTCGCCCCCGACGACCCGATCTGCCGGGTGCAGGGGCATGCGGGGATGTACGCCGGAGGCATCCGCGCCCTGCTGCTGCAGTCGCTGCACCCGCTGGCGATGGCCGGGGTCGGCGAGCACTCCGGCTACCGCGACGACCCGTGGGGACGGTTGCAGCGCACCAGCGAGTTCATCGCGATGACGACCTTCGGGCCGGTCGGGTCGGCGGAGAAGCTGATCGACCGGATCAACCGCGTCCACGAGACCGTCTCGGGCACGGACCGCAGGGGACGGCCCTACTCCGCGACCGACCCGCACCTGCTGAGGTGGGTGCACGTCGCCGAGATCGACAGCTTCCTGACCGCGCACCAGCGCTACGCCGGCACGCCTCTCACGCCGACCGAGGCCGACACCTACGTGGACCAGGCCGCCTACGTCGCCGGGCGGCTCGGCGTCGTGGACCCGCCGCGGACGGTGGCCGAGCTGCGCAGCCAGCTCACGGCATACCGTCCCGAGCTGGAGACCACGCCGGGGTCGCTGGACGTCGTGCGCTTCCTGCTGCGGGAGCCGCCGCTGCCTGTCGCGGCGCGACCCGGGTTCTGGCTGCTCGCCGCCGGCGCGGTCGAGATGCTGCCGGACTACGCCCGGGAGATGCTCGGCCTGCGGCTGCCCGGCAGGCTCGGCGCCCTCGACCCCGTGGCGCTGCGCGCGGTCGCCGGCCCGCTGGGTCGTGTGGGCACCGGCGCGATCGCCTGGGCGCTGGGAGATCCCTCCGAGCCGCGCAACCGGGCCCGCAGCTCGCAGCGGTCACCCCGCCCGACGGGGTGACGCCGCGAGCCGACGGCGCCACGCGGTGACCGCGCGTCTCCTCGCGGGTCTGTCAGCCGACGATCGCGCTGACGAACGCCTCCGCGTCGAACGGCGCCAGGTCGTCCGGGCCCTCGCCCAGGCCGATGAGCTTGACCGGGACGCCGAGCTTGCGCTGGACGTTGACCACGATGCCGCCCTTGGCCGTGCCGTCCATCTTGGTCAGCACGATGCCGGTGATGGCGACCTCCTTGGCGAACTCCTCCGCCTGGCGCATGCCGTTCTGGCCGGTGGTCGCGTCCAGGACGAGGAGCACCTCCCCGACCGGGGCGAGCTTCTCGACCACGCGCTTGATCTTGCCCAGCTCGTCCATCAGGCCGCGCTTGGTGTGGAGGCGGCCGGCGGTGTCGATGATCACCACGTCCGACTCCAGCTCGATGCCGGCCTTGACCGCCTCGTAGGCCACCGACGCCGGGTCCGCACCCTCCTGGTGGGAGCGCACGGTGGGGACGCCGACCCGCTCGCCCCACGTGGTCAGCTGATCGGCGGCGGCGGCACGGAAGGTGTCCGCCGCGCCGAAGACGACGTCCTTGTCCTCGGCGACGAGCACGCGGCCGAGCTTGCCCACGGTCGTGGTCTTGCCGGTGCCGTTGACGCCGACGACGAGGATGACCGCGGGGTGGCCGTCCTCGCGGGTCGCGGCGATGCGCCGGTCCATGGTGGGGTCGACCAGGCGGAGCAGGTCGTCGTGCAGCCACGTGCGGACCTGCTCGGGATCGGTGGTGCCGTCGACCTTGACCTGTGTGCGCAGCGAGGAGACCAGCTCCTCGGTGGCCTCGACCCCGAGGTCGGAGGCCAGGAGGGTGTCCTCGACGTCCTCCCAGTCGCTCTCGTCGAGCCCGCCGCGCGAGAGCAGGCCGAGGAGGACGTTGCCGATCGCAGAGTTGGACCTGGCCAGCCTCGCCCTCAGCCGCTGCAGGCGGCCACGGGCAGACTCGGGCCGCTCCAGCGAGGGCGCCTCCGGCTCGACGGGGGTCTCGGGCTCGACCGCGACCCCGCCGCCGCGGTTCTCGACGTCCTCCTCGACCGGGCGTCCGGGCGCCAGGACGTCGCCCGAGGCGTCGGGACGGTCGACCCGCGGCGCGCGGGGCTGCGTCTTCGTCCCGGACCTCCCCCCGCCGCGGAAGAGCGCGACGAGGACGGCCAGGCCGCCCAGCACGACGACGGTGACGAGAGTCAGGATCTCCCAGAGCTGATCGATCGGTCCCACGCGGGCAAGTCTCCCAGACGGTGGAGGTCGGGGCCGACCTGGCGGTGCGCCGCCCCACCACGGCGGCGCACCCCGGTCACCGGTCGGCCCGGGTCGTCACGGGGCAGGAGGACGGGGCGCGCCGTCGGGGACGCGGCCCGACGGCCGCCGTCTCAGCTGGCGGCTCGGTAGCCCTCCGGCCGGTCGCCGTCGACCTGGCGGTCGTCCGGCTGCGGCTCCCGGTCCGGGTCCGCGGCGACCTGCTCGGCGCCGGCGTGCTCGGCGCCGGCGCGGCGGTCACCACCCAGGTCGGGCAGCTTCGCGGCCAGGTCGCGGGTGCGCTCCGCGGCGGTGCGGCCCAGCTGCTCGCCGCGGTGGCGCACCTTCTCGGTGGTGCGACGCGCCCCGGCGATGAGCTCCTCGCCCTCGGCGGTCCAGAACCCCCTGCGGCCCTCGCGCCGGGCCTCGAGGAGCACGTAGCCGACGATGCCCAGACCGACGGCGACGCAGAAGAGGATGGCGAGGACGAGGGCGAGCATGCGACCAGTGTGGCAAGAGCGAGCCGCCCAGGACGAATCGGCGCGCCGCGTGTCCCGTCCGGACCTTCCGTCTCGCGCCGCTGACCTCCGTCGACGCGCAGCGGGGTGAGAGGGGTCACACGGCGGAGGCGCCCCGCCTCACGCGCTCACGCACCGACGCCGGCACGGCCTGCCCCGCGCTGCGCGCCTCGGCCACCGGCTCGTCGGCGACCGTGCGCAGGGGCACGACCCCGGTCCAGGCGTCGGTCGGCACGTCGGGCTCGCCCGGGCCGCCGGTGCGCGACTTGACCACCCACTCCCCCTCGCGGATCGCCATCTCCGTCACGCCGGTCGCGGCGAGCTGCTTGGAGGTCATCGGCTCGACCTCGGCCTCCCGCCCCGGCAGGACCGCCTCGGAGACGAGCGTCAGGGCGGCCCGCTTGGCGGCGGCGTCGGTGATCGGCCGGAGCGTGCCGTAGACGACCGCCGAGCGGTAGTTCATCGAGGTGTCGAAGGTGTTGTGGGCGACGACCACCGCGTCGAGGTGGACGACGCTGAGCGCCGCCGGCGCGCCGGCGGCGACGTGCCGCAGCGCGCCCGCACCCGTCGAGCCGTGCAGGATGATCCGGTCCCCGTCGCGGGCGTAGAGCAGCGGCACCACCCACGGCTCGCCGTCGACCACGGTGGACAGCGTGCCCACCAGCGCCGCGTCCAGGACGGCGTCCAGGTCCTCGCGCCGGACGGACGCGCGCTCACGCAGCCGGCCCACCTCGCGCGGGGCGCTCACGACACCGTCCCCGGTCCGGTCTGGATCACGCCCGCGCCTCCTCCGGTCTGCGGTCCTGCCCACCGGCGGGGCGGTCCTCCCCGGCCGGTCCCGCAGACGCCCCGGCCGGTCCCGAGGTCGCCGCATCCCGTCCGGTCGTGCCCGGCGGCGCCACGTCACGCACTCGCTGGCTCACCACCGTGGTGACGCCGTCCCCGCGCATCGACACGCCGTAGAGCGCGTCGGCCACCTCCATCGTGCGCTTCTGGTGGGTGATGACGATCAGCTGGCTGGAGTCGCGCAGCTCCTCGAAGAGGGTGATGAGCCGGCCCAGGTTGGTGTCGTCCAGCGCCGCCTCGACCTCGTCCATGATGTAGAACGGGCTGGGCCGCGCCTTGAAGATCGCCACCAGCAGCGCCACCGCGGTCAGCGACCGCTCGCCGCCGGAGAGCAGGGAGAGGCGCTTGATCTTCTTGCCCGGGGGCCGCGCCTCGACCTCGATGCCGGTGGTGAGCATGTCGTCGGGGTCGGTCAGCGTGATTCGCCCCTCACCGCCGGGGAACAGCCGGGAGAAGACCCGCTCGAACTGCTCGGCCGTGTCGTGGAAGGCCTCGGTGAAGACCCGCTCGACGCGCTCGTCGACCTCCTTGACGATCTCGAGCAGGTCGGCCTTGGAGCGGCGCAGGTCCTCCACCTGCTCGGCCAGGAAGGTGTGCCGCTCCTCCAGCGCCGCGAACTCCTCCAGCGCCAGGGGGTTGACCCGCCCGAGCTGGGCCAGCCGACGCTCGGCGGCGCGCAGGCGCTTGTCCTGCACGTCGCGCACGAACGGCACCGGCTCCGGCAGGTCGTCGGGGTCGTCGTCGGGGCCGGGGATGTGCGGGACGGGCTGGTGGGGCCCGTAGTCCTCCACGAGCGTCTGCGGGTCGACGCCGAGCTCCTCGACGGCGCGGGTCTGCAGAGCCTCGATGCGCAGCCGCTGCTCGGCGCGGGCGATCTCGTCCGCGTGGACGGAGTCGGTCAGGTCGCGCAGCTCGGCGGCCAGCTCCTGGGCGCGCGCGCGGGCGGCGGCCAGCTGCTGGTCGCGCTCGGCCTGGCGCGCCCGGGCGACCTCGCGCTCCTGCTCCGCCTGCGCGACCAGGTGCCCGACCCGCTCGACGAGGTATGCCGCACCGCTCCCGACCGCCTCGGCCGTGCGGCGCTCCTCCGCCCGCCGGGCACGGCGCTCGGCGGCCCGCTGCCGGGCGGCCAGCTCGTTGCGGGCGGCGGCCTCCAGCCCGTCGGCCCGTCCGGCCAGAGCCCGGGCGCGCTCCTCCTGGGTGCGCAGGGCGAGGCGGGCCTCGGTCTCGGCGCTGCGGGCGCGGGCGGCGGCCTCGGCGAGGCGTTCGCGCTCGGTGGTGTCCGGCTCGGTGGTCTCCCCGCTCTCGGCGGCGACCGACTCGGCGTCCGCCAGCCGCTGCTCGAGCTCGGCGAGCTCGGCGCGGGTCGTCGCCAGCCCCTGCTCCGCCGCGGTGATCGAGGCGCTCGTCCGCTCGTGCTCGGCGCGGGCCGAGCGCATGACCTGGCCCAGCTGCGCCAGCTGCTCGGCGACGGCGGTCATCCGGGCGTCGGAGTCGTGCAGCGCGTCGAGCGCGGCCTCCTCGCGCCGCTCGGCCTGCGCCAGCCGCTCGCGCGCGCCCCGCAGCGCGAAGGTGGTCCGCTCGGCACGCGCCGCGGCCGCC
>QEUR01000074.1 GCA_003577095.1 Acidobacteriota bacterium | reverse complement strand
GGACCCGATGACCACCGAGAGCCGGACCCACGTGCCCACCCCCGACACCGACGTGGCCATGCCCGCCGCCGCGAGCGATGAGGCGAGGACGGCGCACACCCGGGAGGAGCTGACCGAGCTGGGCGCCGGGCTGCGCGCGGCGACCGGCGGCCGCTACGGGCCGGTGCGCGACCTGGCCCGGGCCAGCCTGCCCGCCGAGCTGATGGTGCGCGACCCCGCCCAGACGATGGCCGAGGCACGCGCCTGGACGCGCGAGGCGCTGGCCACGGTCGTCGAGCTCGGGCAGGCCGGCAGCGGCTTCCCCACCGCGCAGGGCGGGCTGGACGACGTCGGCCGCTCCTGCGTCGACTTCGAGATGATCGCGCACGGCGACCTGTCGCTGACGGTCAAGAACGGCGTGCACTTCGGGCTCTACGGCGGCGCCGTCACCGCGCTGGGGACCGAGCGCCACCACGAGCAGTTCCTCCCGCCGCTGCTGACGCTGGAGCAGATCGGCTGCTACGCGATGACCGAGTTCGGGCACGGCTCGGACGTCGCCTCGCTGGAGACGACCATCACCTACGACGAGGCGACCGACGAGCTGGTCGTGCACTCCCCCACCCCGTCGGCCACCAAGACCTACATCGGCGCCGCCGCCGAGGACGCGCGGATGGCGGCGGTCTACGGCCAGCTGGTCGTCGGCGGCACCGGCCACGGCGTGCACGTGGTGCTCGTGCCGGTCCGCGACGAGGCCGGCCGGCCGATGCCCGGCGTCACGCTGGGTGACAACGGGGCCAAGGGCGGGCTGCTCGGCGTCGACAACGGCACGATCACCTTCGACCAGGTGCGGGTGCCGCGCTCGATGCTGCTGGACCGCTACGGCGGCATCGACGACTCCGGCGCCTACGTCTCCGACATCGAGAGCGACAACCGCCGCTTCTTCACCATGCTCGGCACCCTCGTCCGCGGCCGCATCTGCGTCGCCGCGGGTGCGGCGGCCGCCTCCCGCAAGGCGCTATCGATCGCGACCAGGTATGCCGAGCGCCGTCGCCAGTTCGCCGACCCCGAGGGCGAGGACGTGGTGCTGCTGGACTACCTGGCCCACCAGCGCAAGCTGCTGCCCGCGATCGCGACCACCTACGCCCACACCTTCGCGGTCAACGAGCTGGTCGAGCGGCTGCAGGAGCTGCACGAGCGGCCGGAGAAGGACCAGGAGGCCCAGCGCGAGCTGGAGACCCGGGCCGCCGGCCTGAAGGCCCTGGTCACCCGGTTCACCAACGACACCGTCCAGGTGTGCCGCGAGGCCTGCGGCGGCGCGGGCTACATGGCCGAGAACGGCCTGACCGTGCTGCGCGGCGACGCCGACGTCTTCGCCACCTTCGAGGGCGACAACACGGTGCTGCTGCAGCTGGTCGCCAAGGGCCTGCTCACCGGCTACAAAGAGATGTGGGGGGACCTGGACACCGCCGGCATGGTGGCCGCCGGCGCGAGGATGCTGGGGCAGCAGGTGCTCGAGGCGACGTCGGTGCGGCCGCTGGTCGACCGCCTCATCGCCGCCGCCGCCCGCCGGTCCGAGGACGAGACGCTGCTCGACCGCGGGTGGCACCTGTCGATGTTCACCGACCGCGAGCGGCACGTGCTGGAGACGCTCGCCGGGCGGCTGCGCAGGGCCCAGGGCGACGACGCGTTCGCGACGTTCAACGCGGCGCAGGACCACGTGCTGCTCGCTGCGCGCACGCACATGGACCGGGTCGTGCTCGAGGCGTTCGTCGCCGGGATCGACGCCTGCGAGGAGGGTGCGGTGCGCGAGACGCTGGAGCGGCTGTGCACCCTCTACGCGCTCGGCTCGATCGAGGCGGACGCCGGCTGGTTCCTTGCGCACAACCGGATGTCGGCGGCCCGCGCCAAGGCGGTGACCGCGCAGATCAACCGGATGTGCGGCGAGCTGCGCCCGGTCGCGCTCGAGCTGGTCGAGGGCATGGGCGTGCCGGAGGCGTGGCTGGGCTCGGCGATGCTGGTGGACGGCGAGCGCTGGACCCCGGGGGCCGACGAGGCCTGAGCCGGGACGCACGCGGGCGTCGTGCCCCCACCTGCGCCGGGGCCACCGCGCCTCAGAGCAGGAACGTGCTGGTGGCCGTGTAGCCGGCCACCAGCACCAGCATCACCGCGAACCCGCGCTGCAGCAGGGCGGCGTCGAGCTGTCGCCCGACCCTCCCGCCGACCAGGCTGCTCACCACCGCCGCGGCCGTGAACACCAGGATCAGCTGCCAGTCCAGCCGCAGGTCGGTGCCGAGCCGCCCCGCGACGCCGGTCACCGAGTTGAGCGTGATGACGAGCAGCGAGGTGCCGACCGCCAGCGACATGGGCATGCCCAGCACGAGGATCAGCGCCGGCACGAGCGCGAACCCCCCGCCCACCCCGAAGAACCCGGTCAGCACTCCTACCGCGCTGGCCACCACCAGGACCAGCATGAGTCGCCGGAGGTCGACCGAGAACGGCCGCCAGGTGAGCCACCGGTCCCGTGCGCGCTCCGCGGGGTCGGTTCGGCCGTCGGTCCCGGACCGGTGCCACATGACGGCCGCGGTGACCACGAGCAGCACCGCGAAGAGGCCGAGGGTCAGGTGCGGCTCGGCGACGGTCGCGACGCGCGAGCCCAGCAGCGCCCCGCCCGCGCCGAGCACGCCGAAGGCGATCCCGTCCGCCCAGGCGACGTTGCCGGCCCGGCCGTGCTGGGCGACCGCGAAGACTCCCGTGGTGCCGATGATGACCAGGGAGGTGGTGGTGGCCACCGCCGGCGGCTGGTCGAGCAGGAAGACCAGCGCGGGCACCGAGATGATCCCGCCGCCCGCGCCGAGCATGCCCAGAACGAGGCCGACCACCACCCCGACGACGACCTCGATCACGATCTCCATCGGGGCCATTGTGTCGCGGGGGACGGATCCACGCCCGCACGGCAGGTGCGGGTGCCATCACTCAGGCCGAGGACCGGTCAGTCCCGCCGGGCGACGCCCGCGATGATGTCGGCGAGCCTCTCGGGCTCGCTCCACATCGGCCAGTGCCCCGTGGGCAGGTCGACCATGTCCAGGTTGCGGAACTCCTTGAGCCCGGCCAGGAAGGGCACGCCCTGCTCCGCGCCGGCGCGGTACTCCGAGCTCGGGAAGGCGGTGGCGACGAGCGTCATCCGCACGTCGAGGCGGCGCTCGTCGGTCAGGTGGGCCGCGTCCCGGACCGCGCCGGCGGGCTGCGCGACCGCGCGCTGCTGGAAGGTCGCCAGCTGCTCGTCCGTCAGGCCCGCCATGGACCCTCCCTCGAGCTCCTCGTCCCACTGCGCGGACAGGGGGTACTCGTCGCCCTCGAGCCCGGCGTTCATCGCGAACCCGTCGACGACGGGCGCCGTGTCGACCCAGACGACGTGGTCGACCTCCTCGACGTGCCGGTCCAGGGCGACGGTGGCGGGGGCCGCCGCGCCGCTGTGCGCGACGAGGACGACGCGTGCGTCCCGCGGGGCCGCGGCGAGCGCCCCCTCGATCACGCTCACGTGGTCCTCGAGCGTGACCGAACCCCGGTCGGCGCGGTCCGGCTCGAGGCCGGGCAGCGTGAGGGCGACGGCGTCGACCCCGCGCCGGCGCAGGTGGGGAAGGACGTCGTCCCAGGCCCAGGCGCCGAGCCAGAAGCCGGGCACGAGGACGACGTGGGCGGGGACGGTGGTCGCGGACGGTGAGGTGTTCTCCATACCGGTCAGCGTGGCACCCCATGCGGACAGGACCGGTCCGCAGACCGTGGCAGGCTGTCCGCATGACCGACACGACCGGGCGCGTCCTGCAGCTCCTCGGCCTGCTGCAGAGCCGGGCGATGTGGACCGGGCCGGAGCTGGCCGAGCGGCTCGGCGTGACGACGCGCAGCGTGCGACGCGACGTCGAGCGGCTGCGGCAGCTGGGCTACCCGGTGCGGGCGAGCACGGGCGTCGGCGGCGGCTACCAGCTCGGGGCGGGCGGCAAGCTGCCGCCGCTGCTGCTGGACCCTGAGGAGGCGGTTGCGGTCACCGTGAGCCTGCGGCTGGCCGCGGGCGGCTCGGTCAGCGGGGTGGAGGAGTCGGCGCTGCGGGCCCTGGCCAAGCTCGACCAGGTGCTGCCGGCGAACCTGCGCGGGGAGGTCGAGGCGATCAGCCAGGCGGTCGCCGTGGTCGAGGGGGTCAACGCGCCGGTCGACGCGCGGCTGCTCTCGACGGTCGCCCGGGCCTGCCGCGACCGCGTCCTGCTCGACTTCGCCTACCGCGCCCGCGACGGGGCGGCGAGCGAGCGGCGGGTCGAGCCCTACCGGGTGGTCGCGATGGGCCGGCGGTGGTACCTGCTCGCCTTCGACGTCGACAAGGGCGACTGGCGCTCCTTCCGGCTGGACCGCGTCGAGGTGGGCCGGGTGCACGCGACCACCTTCCGCTTCACGCCGCGCGAGGCGCCGGACCCGGTCGAGTACATCCGCGACTCGGTGATCCGCTCCCCCTACCGCTACGTCGCCCGCCTGCGGATCCACGCACCGCTCGACGACGTCGCCGCCCGCGTCCCGCAGAACGCCGGTCAGCTCACCGACCTGGGCGACGGCACCTGCGAGCTGGAGACCGGAGCGGAGACGCTGGACTACCTCGCCATCGAGACGCTGTGGCTCGGGGTGGACTTCGAGGTGCTCGACCCGCCGGAGCTGAGGGACAGGGTCCGGGAGATCGCCGCCCGGCTCAGGTCCGCCGCCGGATCCTGACCTCGGTCGCGGGCATGGGTCGGCCCGGCCGCCGGACGGCGACCGGGCCGGGGCCGCGCGGGGTCGGGAGGGGCGGGTCAGCCGGCCTTGGCCTCGGTGATGACCTCGGCGAGGGCGTCGGTGACGATCTTCAGCTCCTCGGAGGTGATGGTCAGCGGCGGGGCGAGGCGGATCGTCGAGCCGTGGGTGTCCTTGGCCAGCACACCCTTCTTGGCCAGGCGCTTGCAGGCCTCCTTGCCGGTCATCAGGTCGGGGTCGATGTCGATGCCGGCCCACAGGCCGCGCACGCGGACCTCCTCGACGCCGTGGCCGATGAGCGCCTCGAGCGCCTCGCGGAACTGCCCCTCGAGGGCGGCCGCGTTCTGCTGGAACTCCCCGGTCGACAGCAGGTCGCAGACCGCCTTGCCGACGGCCGCGGCCAGCGGGTTGCCGCCGAAGGTGGAGCCGTGGGTGCCGGGGGTGATGACGTTCATCACGTCCGCGTCGGCCGCGACCGCGGAGACCGGGACGATGCCGCCGCCGAGCGCCTTGCCCAGGGTGTAGATGTCGGCCTCGACGTCCTCGTACTGGCAAGCCAGGGTGGTCCCGACGCGGCCCAGGCCGGCCTGGATCTCGTCGGCGATCATCAGCACGTTCTTGCTGGTGCACAGCTCGCGCAGACCGGGCAGGAAGCCCTCCTTGGGGATCTTGACGCCCTGCTCGCCCTGGATCGGCTCGACCAGCACGGCGACGGTGTCGTCGGTGATCGCGGCCTCGACGGCGGCCAGGTCGCCGTAGGGCACGGAGGTGAAGCCCGGCGTGTAGGGGCCGTACTCGTCGTGCGCCTCGGGGTCGTCGGAGAAGGAGATGATCGTCGTGGTGCGCCCGTGGAAGTTGCCCTCCATGACGATGATGTGCGCCTGCTCGTCGGCGACGCCCTTGACCTGGTAGCCCCACTTGCGGGCGATCTTCAGCGCGGTCTCGACGGCCTCGGCGCCGGTGTTCATCGGCAGGATCATGTCCTTGCCCACGAGGTCGGCGAGCGCCGCGCAGAAGGGGCCGAGCTGGTCGTTGTGGAAGGCACGGCTGGTCAGCGTCGACCGGTCCAGCTGGTCCTTGGCCGCCTGTACCAGCGCCGGGTGCCGGTGACCGAAGTTGAGCGCGGAGTAGCCGGACAGGGCGTCCAGGTAGCGGTTGCCCTCCACGTCGGTCACCCAGATGCCCTCGGCCTCCTCCACGACGACGGGCAGCGGGCTGTAGTTGTGCGCGGCGACCTTGTCCTCGAGGTCGATGTAGTCCTGGTTGGTCGAGAGCTCTGTCATGCGGTCATCCTAGGGTCGCGGGCCGACGGCGCGGCGGGGTGGCGCGGCGCCCCGACCGGCGTCGCAAGAACATGCACGACCGAGTATAACTATGCGACGAGAGCACCGGTCCACGTGCCCGGCGGTCACCCGACGTCCAGGGCCTCCCCCGCCTGCTCGGGCAGCAGGAGGTACGCCGCGAGCGCGCCGGCCGCGAAGGTCGCACCGAAGATCGTGAACAGGCCTGCGTCGCCCCACCAGCCGAGCACGAACGGCACCGACAGCGGCGCGACGATCGAGGCCAGCCGGCCGAAGCCGGCGGCGGCACCTGCCCCGGCCCCGCGGATCGAGGTCGGGTAGATCTCCGGGGTGATCGCGTAGAGGGCACCCCAGGCGCCGAGGTTGAAGAAGGACAGCGCCATGCCGGCCGCGACGAGCTGGCCGGCGCCGCCGGCCATCCCGAAGAGCGCGGCGGAGACCGCGGAGCCGACCAGGAAGGTCGCCAGGGTGGCCCGGCGGCCCCAGACCTCGACGAGGAAGGCGGCCACGGCATACCCGGGCAGCTGGGCGAGGGTGATGATCAGGGTGTAGCCGAACGACCGCACCATGTCGAAGCCCTGGGCGTGCAGCAGGGTCGGCAGCCAGATGAAGGCGCCGTAGTAGGAGAAGTTGACGCAGAACCACACCAGCCAGATGCCGGCGGTGCGCACCCGGTAGGCGGGCGACCAGAGCTGTCCGGGCGTGTGCGCGGCCGCAGGGGGCAGCGGGCGGCTCTCCTGGGGCTCCACCCCGGCGGAGGCCTCGAAGCGGCGGACCACCGCCTCGGCCTCCTCGACCCGGCCGCGGCGCTCGAGGAAGAGGGGGGACTCCGGAAGCCCCCAGCGGACCACCACGGCGTAGAGGGCCGGCACCAGCCCGAGCGCGAACGCCCAGCGCCAGCCCGCGTCCGAGACCGGCACCACGAAGTAGCCGATGAGCGCGGCGAGCAGCCAGCCCACCGCCCAGAACGCCTCGAGCACCACGACCATCCGGCCGCGGATGCGGGTCGGCGACGTCTCGCTAACCAGGGTGGAGGCCACGGGCAGCTCGGCGCCCAGGCCCAGCCCCACGAGGAAGCGGAGCACGAGCAGCGCCGCCAGCCCGGTCACGAGCGCGGAGGCCCCCGTCGCCACCCCGTACACGAGCAGGGTGAGCGCGAAGACCGTCCGGCGCCCGTAGCGGTCGGCCAGCAGCCCGCCCACGGTCGCGCCGATCGCCATCCCGACGAAGCCGATCGACAGCAGCCACGACTGCTCTGTGCGGCTCAGGTCCCACTGGGTGGCCACCGCGAGACCGACGAAGGAGATGAGACCGACGTCCATGGCGTCCAGCGCCCAGCCGGTCCCGGACCCGAGGAGCAGGCGCAGGTGCTCACGGCTGAAGGTGAGTCGCCCCATCCGCTCGGGGCGGGTCGGCCGCGTGTCGACCGAGGTCGTTATGTTCGACATGAGCATAATGCTAGCGCGCCGACCACCGTCGACGAAAACGGCCCCCTGCGGCTGCCGGCACCGCCGCGGGGCGGCGGTCAGCGGTAGTTGGTGAACTGCAGCGCGACGTCGAGGTCCTTGCCCTTGAGCAGGCGCTGCACCTCCTGCAGGTCGTCGCGCGACTTGGAGGTGACCCGCAGCTCGTCGCCCTGGATGGTCGGCTTGACCCCCTTGGGTCCCTCCTCGCGGATGATCTTGGAGATCTTCTTGGCGTTCTCGCTGGAGATGCCGGACTTCAGGGCCGCCTCGAGGCGGTACTCCTTGCCCGAGGCCTTCGGGTCCCCGTCGTTGCTGTAGTCCAGGTGCTTGAGCGAGACGCCGCGCTTGACCAGCTTGGTCTGGAGCACGTCGAGGACCGCCCGGCAGCGCTCCTCGGTGCTCGCCGCCATCTTGATCACCTCTCCCACGAGCTCGACGCTGGCGCCGACGTTCCGGAAGTCGTAGCGCTGCCCGATCTCCTTGGCGGCCTGGTTGACGGCGTTGGCGACCTCTTGGTGGTCGACCTTGCTGACGATGTCGAAGGACGAGTCGGCCATGACGGCATACCTCCTGGTGCTCGGTTCGGCGGGTGCCTGCAGGACTGTTATCCTGTCACCCGCGCACCACGGGGTGCGCACTGGCAGGTTGTCCGAGTGGCCAATGGAAGCGGACTGTAAATCCGTCGGCGTACGCCTACGCAGGTTCGAATCCTGCACCTGCCACCCCACGACGGGCACCGGGTGAGGACCCAGGTGCCCGTCGCCGTTCTCCAGGCCGGTGCAACACCGGTCCCCTACCGGACATAGTGAGGTTGTCGGCGCCCCACCAGGGGCGCCGCCACCAACTTCGAGCGACGGGAGGGACGGTATGGCGCTTCGCCTCGCGGGCGAGGGACCGGACGTCGGGAGCATCGAGGCTCGCGACGCCACCTGGTTCGACGGCTTCTTCGCCCAGCACGCCACCTCGGTCCACCGCTACTTCGTCCGCCGTGCCGCGCACGTCGACGTGGAGGACCTGGCGGCCGAAGTCTTCGCCACCGCCTGGCGGCGCCGGGAGAAGATCCCGCACGGCTTCGAGCTGCCCTGGCTCTACCGGACCGCCTCCTACGTGCTGGCCAACCACCGGCGCAAGCCGACCCTCACCCTGCTGTCGGACTACGCCGACGGCGAGGGCGAGCACACCTCGCGCAGCGTGGACCCTGCCGACCTGGTCATGGTCGACGACGAGGTGCGGCGGGCGCTGTCCCGGCTCAGCGTCCGCGACCGCAGCGTGCTGATGCTGCACGCCTGGGAGGGACTGGACGGCGAGGGGCTCGCGGCCGCGCTCGGGCTGACCCGGGGCGGGGCGGCCGCCGCGCTCTCCCGGGCGCGGGCCCGGCTGCGCGAGGCCTGGGACGAGGAGCACTGATGCGCACGCACGGCGACCCGCTCCCCCTCACGAGACGACACCCCGGCACCACCAGGCAAGGAGGACCATCATGGTCGAGCACGACGACGAGCCGCTGAACCGGCTGCGGGCCAGCGACCCCGCCACCGGCTCCCACCCCGACCTGCACACCCTGCGCCGGAGGATCGCCCAGAAGGCGCCGGCCAGCCAGGCCGACACCGCCACCGCCCTGCGGGACGAGATGTTCGCCGGCCCGGCCATCCGGGCGCCCTGGGTGGCGGCGGCCGCGGTGCTGGCGCTCGGCTTCGGGGCCGGCGGATACGCCGTCGGCGCCCAGCAGGGCCCCTCGGGCGGGACGCTGGCCGCCGGCCAGACCGACGAGCCCTCCACCGGCTCCGACGATGGTGACGGCGGGGGTGACGGCGAGTCCCCGGCCCTGCAGGGGCTGGAGCGCAGCGTGGTGGGCCACGACTCCGCGAGCGCCACGATGATGGCCGACGAGCCGTCGGCCGAGTCCGGGATGGGTTACGCCGGAGGCGACGGCCAGGCGTGGGACCCCGGGCCGGTCCGGCTCGTCGCGGGTCCTGGGCTGCCGACCGACCACCCGACCGGCGAGGTCCGTGCGCTGATGTCGGACGAGGACCCGCAGGCCTTCCTCGCCGCCTGGGCGGAGCGGCTGCCCTTCGACGGGCTGCGCCCCAAGGACGGCGCGGCGGAGGACTGGTTCGGCGGCGACGTCCTCTACGACCCCGACGGGTCCCGCATCCTCAGCGCCGGTGTCGACGGCGCCGGAGGGGCGCTGAACTTCAGCTACTCGGACCTGCTCGCCGACCCCTACTGCGCCGACATGTACTCGCAGATGCCGGAGGCCGAGATGGACCAGATGCGCAAGGAGTTCACCGACGCCTTCGGCGACGACGTGGCGCTCCCGGACGCCTCCCAGTGCAAGGACACCTCGGGTCCGGCCCCCTCCGCGGACGAGGCCATCGCGCAGGCGAAGGAGTTCCTCGCCACGACCGGGCTGGACGTCTCCGCCTACGAGCTGCGGGTGCCCGACTACCAGGACGGCACCGTCAACCAGGTCATGGTGGAGGGCTGGCCGGAGGACTCGGCGCCCAACGGGCAGCTCAACGTGACCGTCACCGTCGGGCCGCAGGGCGTCACGAACGCCTACGGCATGGTCGGCGAGATGCGCTCGCTGGGCGACTACGCCCTGATCTCCGCCACCGAGGCGGTCGAGCGCTACGGCCAGCGCGAGTTCGGTATGGAGTACGGCATCACCCTGGACGAGGACGTGGAGCCCGGCCTGACGGACGCGACCACGATGCCGGTCGAGCCCTCCGTCCAGATGCCCGACCCCAGCCCGGTCGAGCCCGGGATGAAGATCCCCATGCTGCTCAAGGAGAAGGTCGTCACCGGCGCCGAGCTGACCCGGGGCACGATCTGGCCCAACACCGGCGGCCCGCTGGAGGTCCCGGCGTGGAAGCTCACCACCGAGGACGGCATGCACTACGCGGTCCTCGCCCTGGCCGACGAGTCGATCGACTGGCAGAGCTGGGGCGACTGAGCCGGGCGACCAGGTGCCACCCCGGTGCGTCCTCGCACCGGGGTGGCACCATGCGGACATGACGACCGGCCGCGCACCCCGCCCGCTGGAGCTGCCCCGTGCGCCCGCGCTGGTCCTGCGCGACCAGACCTTCGACTCCGCGCGCCCCGCCGTGATGGCGATCGTCAACCGCACGAGCGACTCGTTCTGGGCCGGCAACCGGCACGCCGCGCTCGAGGACGCGCTCGCCGCGCTCCACGCGGCCGTGGCCCTCGGCGCGGACATCGTGGACGTCGGCGGGGTCCGCGCCGGGCAGGAGGGCGAGCAGGTCACCGCCGCGGAGGAGAAGGACCGGGTGCTGCCCTTCCTCGAGGCGGCGCGCACGGCATACCCCGACCTGGTGCTCTCGCTGGACACCTGGCGCAGCGAGGTCGCGGCGGCCGCGGCCGGGCTGGTGGACCTCGTCAACGACACCTGGGCCGGGGCCGACCCCGAGCTGGTGCACGTCGCCGCGCGGACCGGCGCGGGCGTGGTCTGCTCCCACACCGGCGGGTTGCCGCCGCGGACCGACCCGGTGGGCGTGCGCTACGCCGACGGGGAGGGCGACGACGAGCTCGCGGTCGTGCGGGACGTGCTCCGGGTGCTGGCGGGCGGCGCGCGGACGGCCCTGGACGCGGGCGTGCCCGCCGAGCGGATCCTCGTGGACCCCACGCTCGACTTCGGCAAGACGACGAGGCACTCGCTCCTCACCCTGCGGCACACGGCCGACGTGGCGGCCCTCGGCTTCCCGGTCCTGCAGGCGCTGTCGCGCAAGGACTT
>QEUR01000073.1 GCA_003577095.1 Acidobacteriota bacterium | reverse complement strand
GCGCCTGCCCGGCGAAGGCCACCTGATCAACCTGGTCGGGCGTCCCACCAACCGGCGCGCGCGCGCCGAGGCGATGGATCGCTGGTTCGCGCGGCATCTGGCACACGAAGGGAGTTGAGCGTGGCGATCAAGGTGTTCCAGGTCGATCCCAGCCCGGACCAGGAGTTCTCCTTCGAGACTGAAGCGATCGCCCGCGCGGGCGGCGAACTGGTGGTCGGGAGCGCGAAGACCGAGCAGGACGTGCTGGACCAGGCGGGCGACGCCGAGATCCTGTGGATCAGCTGGCTGTCGATCGTGCCCCGGCGCGTGCTCGAGCAGCTCCCCGACGTCCGGCTCGTGATGCGCTGGGGGGTCGGCTACGACCAGATCCCGGTCCGGGACTGCACCGACCTGGGCATCGCCGTCGCCAACGCCCCCGCGTACGGCACCGACGACGTGGCCGAGCAGGCGATCGCGCTCCTCGTCGCCACGGCCCGCCAGGTGCCCTGGTACCACAACCAGATGGTCGCCGGCGGCTGGGGGCTGCGCCAGGACCGTCCGATCCACCGCATGAAGGGCCGCACGCTGGGCGTGGTCGGCGTGGGCCGGATCGGCAGCGCGGCGGCGCGGCGGGGCATCGGTCTCGGGATGCGGGTCATCGGCTACGACAAGTACCGCCCGGCCGACGAACTGCGCGAGATGGGCGTGGAGCCGGTCGGCCTGGACGAGGTCCTGCCCGAGGTGCAGGCACCGCTGCTCGGCGTCTGCCTGGGGATGCAGCTGCTCCTGGAGCGTTCCGAGGAGGACGGCGGCGTGGAGACACTGGGGCTCGTCCCGGGGGAGGTGCGCGCCATACCCCCGTCGCCGACGGCGCGCGTGCCGCACATGGGCTGGAACACCCTCGAGGACCTCGTCGAGGACCCGCTCCTGCGCGGGATCGCCGCGGGGGAGCGGGCCTACTTCGTGCACTCCTACGCGGCGCCGGTCGGCCCGACGACGCTCGCCTCGACCACCCACGGCAGCCCCTTCAGCGCCGTCGTGCGCAGCGGACTGAGATGGGGAGCACAGTTCCACCCGGAGCGTTCGGCCGCCGTCGGCGCCCGGCTCCTGAGAAACTTCGTCGAGGAGGTCGACCGATGACGCACGGCCTCCCGGAACCGACCACGGGAAGTGATCCACGCGTGACCAGCACCACCCCCTTCACCGTCTACCCCGCGATCGACGTGCGCTCCGGCGTCGTCGTCCGCCTCCTCAAGGGCGACTACGACCGGGAGACCCGCTACCCGGGCGACCCGGTGACGGTCGCCGAGGGCTACGCCCGGGCCGGCGCGCGATGGCTGCACCTCGTCGACCTCGACGCCGCCCGCGAGGGCCGCTACACCCTGGACGCCACCCTGGAGCAGATCGTGGAGCGCACCGGCCTCATGGTCCAGACCGGAGGCGGGGTGCGCACCGCCGACGACGTGCAACGGGTCCTGGACCACGGGGCCACCCGCGTCGTCGTCGGCTCCCTGGCCGTGCGGGAGCCGGACACAGTCGTCGGCTGGCTGGACCGCTTCGGGCCCGAACGGGTCACCGTCGCCCTCGACACCACGATCGACGCGGACGGCACCTGGCGGCTGGCCGTGGACGGGTGGACCGGCGTCGACGGACAGCGTGACCTCGTCGGTGCCCTGCACCACTTCACCCGGTCCGGGCTGCAGCACGTGCTCACCACCGACATCGGGCGGGACGGGACGCTGGGCGGGCCGAACTTCCACCTCTACACGATGCTCACCCGCTCCACGCCCGACCTGCAGCTGCAGGCCTCCGGCGGCGCCCGCAACGTCGACGACGTGCGCACCGCCCGCAAGACCGGGTGCGCGGGCATCATCCTGGGCAAGGCGCTGCTGGAGGGCCGGCTGTCGCTGACCGACGCGATCCAGGAGGAGGGGCTGTGACCCTGGCCCGGCGCATCATCCCCTGCCTCGACGTGCGCGACGGGCGCGTGGTCAAGGGCACCCGCTTCCGCGACCACCGGGACATGGGCGACATCGTCGAGCTGGCCACCCGCTACGCCCGCGAGGGCGCCGACGAGCTGGTCTTCTACGACATCACCGCCAGCCCCCAGGGGCGGGCGGTGGACACGGGGTGGGTGACCCGGGTGGCCAGGGTCATCGACATCCCCTTCTGCGTCGCCGGCGGGATCCGCTCGGTGGAGGCGGCGCGCGCGGTGCTGCACGCGGGCGCCGACAAGATCTCGGTCAACACGCCCGCGACCCAGCGGCCCGCGCTCGTCCGCGAGCTCGCCGACGCCTTCGGGGTCCAGTGCGTGGTCGTCGGCGTCGACAGCCTCCGCGATGAGGACGGGGTGTGGCGGGTGCGCCAGCTCACCGGCGACCCCGACGCCACCCGGGCGCTGACCGTGACCACCCTCGACTGGGTGCAGGAGGTGGTACGGCTCGGCGCCGGGGAGGTCGTGCTCAACTGCATGGGCTCCGACGGGGTCCGCGAGGGGTATGACGTGGAGCAGCTGCGCGCCGTCCGCGCCGTCTGCGAGGTGCCCCTGGTGGCCAGCGGGGGAGCGGGCGCCCCGGAGCACTTCACCGAGGTCTTCCGCGAGGCCGACGTGGACGGGGCCCTGGCGGCGACCGTCTTCCACTCCGGCGCGATCGCCATCCCGGCGCTCAAGCGGGAGCTCGCGGCGGCCGGCGTCGTGGTGCGCGAGGTCGAGGGGGCGGGCGCGTGACCAGCCTGCTGCCCGCGGGCCTCACGGTCGGCGACGTCGACTTCGCCAAGGCCGACGGCCTGGTGCCGGGCGTGGTCCAGCATGCCCGCACAGGTCAGGTGCTCATGGTCGGCTTCCTCGACGAGGACGCGCTGCGCACCACCCTGGAGACCGGCCTGGCGACCTTCTTCTCCCGGAGCCGGGGGCAGCGGTGGACCAAGGGTGAGACCAGCGGCAACACCCTGGCCGTCGAGATGGTCGAGGTCGACTGCGACCGGGACACCCTGCTGCTGCACGCCATACCTTCCGGTCCCACCTGCCACACGGGGGAGGCGACGTGCTTCGGACCCGAGGCGCTGCCCGGCTCCTTCGTGCACGAGCTGGACGCGCTCGTCATCTCCCGGCACGAGGAGCGGCCGGAGGGGTCCTACACCACGAGCCTGTTCGACGGCGGCGTGCGCCGGGTCGCCCAGAAGGTCGGCGAGGAGGGCGTCGAGACGGCGCTGGCCGCCGTGGCCCAGGGCGACGCGGAGCTGCTGGGGGAGTCCGCCGACCTGATCTACCACCTGCTCGTGCTGCTGCGCTCGCGCGGCCTCGGGCTGGCCGACGTCGAGCGGGTGCTGCGGGAGCGGCACGGCTGACCCTCTCCGGTGGACACCGTCCCCCGGCGGTGCGACCGTGACGGCATGGCCACCACCCAGGAGCAGGACCACCAGGAGACGGGCTTCTTCGGCCAGCCGAGGGGCCTGGCCAACCTCTTCAGCGTCGAGCTGTGGGAGCGGTTCTCCTTCTACGGCATGCAGGGCATCGTCCTGCTCTACATGTACTTCGAGGTCTCCGACGGGGGCCTGGGCATCGACCAGACCGTCGCGGCCGGCATCGTCGGCGCCTACGGCGGGTCGGTCTACCTCTTCTCGATCCTCGGCGGGTGGGTCGCCGACCGGCTGTTCGGGTCCGAGCGCACGATGTTCGGCAGCGCGGTCCTCATCATGCTGGGGCATCTCTCCCTGGCCCTGGTCCCCGCCGTCGCCGGGCTGGCGACCGGGCTGATCTGCATCGCCCTGGGGTCCGGCGGCCTGAAGGCCACGATCACCAACCTGGTCGGCTCGCTCTACGAGGAGGGCGACACCCGGCGGGACGCCGGCTTCTCGATCTTCTACATGGGCATCAACATCGGCGGCCTCATCGGCCCGCTCCTGACGGGGATCACCCAGCAGCGGTGGGGCTTCCACCTGGGCTTCGGCCTGGCCGCCGTCGGGATGGCGCTCGGCCTGCTGCAGTACACCCTGGCCCGGCGCTCGCTGCCCGAGGCGGTCCACCACGTCCCCGACCCGCTGCCGCGCAGCCAGTACACCCGCTACGCCCTCATCGCCGTGGCCGCCCTCGTCGTGATCGTCGTCGCGGTGGTGACCGGTCTGCTGGACGCCGGCAACCTGGGCAACGTCGTCGTCGCGGCGATCGTCGTCGCCGCCCTGGCGCTCTTCGTCTTCCTGCTCACCAGCAAGGACGTGCAGGGCGACGAGCGGTCCCGGGTCCTCGCGTTCATCCCGATGTTCGTCGGCTCGGTCGCCTTCTGGGCGCTCTTCCAGCAGCAGTTCACGGTCATCACGATCTACTCCGACACCCGCCTGGACCGCGACTTCAGCGGGCTGCCGCTGCTCGACGACTGGACGATGCCCATCCCGTGGGTGCAGTCCTTCAACCCGTTCTTCATCATCGTCCTGGCCCCGCTCTTCGCCGCGCTGTGGACCAGGCTCGGCGACCGGCAGCCGGTGACGCCGGTCAAGTTCGCCGTGGGCATCGCGCTCATGGGCGCGGCCTTCCTGATCTTCCTGCCGATGGCCGGCACCGAGGCCGTGCCCGTCCTGTGGGTCGCCCTCATCATGCTGGTCGCCACGATGGGCGAGCTGATGCTCTCGCCGGTCGGGCTGTCGCTGTCGACCAAGCTGGCGCCGAAGGCCTACCCGGTGCTCATGGTGGCCCTGTTCTACCTCTCGCTCGCCCTGGGCACGGCGCTGTCCGGCACCCTGGCCGGCTTCTACAGGGAGGAGAACGAGGGGATGTACTTCGGCTCGCTCGGTGCCGTGACGATCGGGATCGGCCTGGTGCTGCTCGCCCTCTCCCCGTGGATCACCCGGATGATGAGGGGCGTGCGGTGACGGCGTACCCCTGGGACCCCGACCAGCTGGCCGGTCGGCTGAGCGGCGCCGCGGAGCGCGCCGGCCGGGCGGCGCTGGACGCGCTCCTGGTCACCCCCGGTGCTGACCTGCGCTACCTGACCGGGTATGCCGCGCTGCCGCTGGAGCGGCTCACCTGCCTGGTCCTGCGCTCCTCCGGCGACCCGGTCCTGGTCGTGCCGGCGCTCGAGGAGGCGGCGGCCACCGCCTCGCCCCTCGGGTCGACCGGCCTGGAGCTGGTCACCTGGCAGGAGACGGAGGATCCCTACGCCCTGGTCGCCTCGTTGCTGCCCGGCGCGCGCAGGGTCGGCCTCGACGACCAGATGTGGGCCGCGTCCGTGCTGCGGCTGCGGGCGGCGATGCCCGGCTGCGAGCAGGGGCTCGCCGGCGAGGTGCTGCGGGAGCTGCGCATGCGCAAGTCGCCGGCCGAGGTGCAGGCGCTGCGCGAGGCCGTCCGGGCCATCGACCGGGTCCACGAGCAGGTGGGGGAGTGGCTGCGGCCCGGCCGCACCGAGCGCGAGGTCGGTGCGGACGTCGCCGCGGCGATCCGGGAGGCCGGGCACGAGAGCGTCGACTTCGTCATCGTGGGTTCCGGCCCCAACGGCGCCAGCCCCCACCACGAGCTGTCGGACCGCGTCCTGCGGGCCGGCGACCCCGTCGTCGTGGACATCGGCGGCACGACCGCGGCCGGCTACTGCTCCGACTCGACCCGCACCTACGTCGTCGGCGAGCCGCCGGCGGAGTTCCTGGACTCCTACGCGGTCCTGCAGCGTGCGCAGGCCGAGGCGGTGGCCCACGTCCGGCCGGGGGTCACCTGCGGGTCCGTCGACGCCGCGGCGCGCGAGGTCATCGCCGCGGCCGGCTACGGTGAGCGGTTCATCCACCGCACCGGCCACGGCATCGGGCTGCAGACGCACGAGGACCCCTACGTCGTGAGGGGCAACGACCTGGTGCTCGAGCCCGGCATGGCCTTCTCCGTGTAGCCGGGGATCTACCTGCCCGGGCGGCACGGCGCGCGCATCGAGGACATCGTCGTCTGCACCGAGGACGGCGTCGAGCCGCTCAACCGGACGAGCCGCGACCTCGCGGTGCTCCCGGGCTGACCCGGGCCGAGAGGCCGACCTCCGCGAGCTCCAGGTCGGCCAGCCTGCGCAGCACGTCGGGGTCGCCGGACCGGAAGGCCGACAGCGGGTCGGCGAACTCCTGCTGCAGGCGACGAGGGTGCTGGCGCACCAGTGCGCGCAGGGCCAGCAGCTCGACGGACTCCGGGTCGGACACCTCGGCCCCGAGCCGCGCCGCCCGGCGGACCCACGCCAGGCGCGCGGCTGCCCATACCACCAGGACGAGGAGGACGGGGGTGCCGGCGGAGAGCAGGGAGACCACCCACGCGACCGTCCGCACGGACGCCTCGAGCCGGTCGCCGGCGGCGACCAGGTCGGTCCCGACGCCCGCGGCCCCGGTGAACGGACCCGTCAGGCGGTCGCCCACGAGCGGGACCTCGGTCACCCGGCCGGCCACCTCGTCCATCCAGTCGTGCATCGAGGTGCCCGCGTCGCGCAGCGGGCCGGCCGGCGCGGCGAGCGTCATGACGAGGCCGAAGACCCAGCGCCCGACGAGGACCCAGGCCACGACCCAGCCGAGCACCAGCAGGTCGGCGAGGACCTGGCGGGTCCGGCGGGCGGGGGCATCGGCGTACCAGCGCATGGGCGCAGTCTCGCCCACGGCCGGCACGTCGCGCTGCCACGCACGCGGCGCGTCCTGCGATGATCGGCCCGTGACGTCCACCTCACCGCCGCCGCGCAGCCCCCTGCGGCGCGCGCGCGACGGCTGGCTGGACCACCTGCGCGTGGAGCGGGGTCGTGCCGAGCACACGCTGAAGGCCTACCGTCGCGACACCGACCGCTACCTCGCCTACCTCGAGGGTGAGGGCGTGCGTGCTCCCGAGGAGGTCCGGGAGACCCACGTCACCGGCTTCCTGGCCCACCTGCGCGCCGGCGACGACGAGCACCCGCCCCTCGCGGCGACCTCGGCGGCGAGGGCGGTCGTGGCGGTCCGCGGGCTGCACCGCTTCCTCGCCCTCGAGGGCGAGGTCCCCACCGACCCGTCGCAGGAGGTGGCGCCCCCGACGCCGCCCCGGCGGCTGCCCACCGCGCTGTCGGTCCACGAGGTCGAGCGGCTGCTGCAGGCCGCCTCGGTCGGCGACACGCCGGCGGCCCTGCGGGACCGGGCCCTGCTGGAGCTGCTCTACGGCAGCGGGGCCCGGGTCTCGGAGGCGATCGCGCTCGACCTGGACGACCTAGAGCTGGGCCGGCCCGAGGACGGCGACGGTCACCGGGGCGGGGGAGTGGTTCGCCTGTTCGGCAAGGGCAGCAAGGAGCGGATCGTACCCGTGGGCCGCTACGCCCGCGACGCGCTCGACGCCTGGGTGGTCCGGGGCCGGCCCGGCATGGCGGCGGCGGGCCGCGGGACACCCGCGGTCTTCGTCAACGCCCGGGGAGGGCGGCTCTCGCGCCAGTCCGCGTGGAACGCCATCAAGTCCGCCGCCGCGCGGGCGGGCCTCCGCGGCGAGGTCTCGCCGCACACCCTGCGCCACTCCTTCGCCACCCACCTGCTGGACGGCGGCGCCGACGTGCGGGTGGTGCAGGAGCTGCTCGGCCACGCCTCGGTGACGACCACGCAGATCTACACGCACGTGTCGACCCAGCACCTGCGCGAGGTCTACGCCCAGGCCCATCCCCGGGCCCGCGCGTGACCTGGACCTCAGGTCGAGGTTGAGGCCCCGGGCGCACGCCCGCCCCCACCCGTTAGTGTCTCCCCATGATCGGCGGGAGGCCGACCACCACGCGAGCGAGGTTGGAGTACTACGTGAACCGCGAGGCACACGCCACCTACGACCGCCTGCCCGGCACCGAGGACACGGGCGTGGGCCAGGAGGGCCCGACCGGGCGACCCATGCCCGACTTCCCGGTGCCCGCCCCGCTGACCAGCCACGGGCCCGCGCGGATCATCGCCATGTGCAACCAGAAGGGCGGGGTCGGCAAGACCACCTCGACCATCAACCTGGGGGCCGCGCTGGCCGAGTACGGCCGCAAGGTGCTCATGGTCGACTTCGACCCCCAGGGCGCGCTGTCCGTCGGTATGGGGGTGCGCACCCACGAGCTCGACGTCACCGTCTACAACCTGCTGGTCGAGCGCGGCCACGACGTGCGCGAGGTCGTGCAGCCCAGCCGCGTGCCCGGGGTCGACATCCTGCCGGCCAACATCGACCTGTCGGCCGCCGAGGTCCAGCTGGTCGGGGAGGTGGCCCGCGAGCAGATCCTGTCGCGGGTGCTGCGGCCGGTGCTGGACGACTACGACGTGGTCCTCATCGACTGCCAGCCCTCGCTCGGGCTGCTGACGGTCAACGCGCTCACCGCCGCGCACGGGGTCATCATCCCGCTGGAGACGGAGTTCTTCGCGATGCGCGGCGTGGCCCTGCTCATCGAGACGATCGAGAAGATCACCGACCGGCTCAACCCGCGGCTGCAGATCGACGGCATCCTGGCCACCATGTACGACGGCCGCACGCTGCACTCGCGCGAGGTCGTGCGCAGCGTCGTGGACCACTTCCAGGACCAGGTCTTCCACACGGTCATCAGCCGCACGGTGAAGTTCCCGGACGCGACGCTGGCCGCGGAGCCGATCACCTCCTACGCCAGCACGCACGCCGGCGCCGAGGCCTACCGCCAGCTGGCGCGCGAGCTCGTCGCGCGCGGCGGCGCGCCCTGAGCGTGGTGACCGCCGCGCCGGCAGCGGCCGCGCCCGAGGCCGCCCCGACGGCCACCCCGGGTGGGGTCCTCACCCGCACGCACGCCGGCTTCGAGGTCCACCTGGACGTCTTCTCCGGGCCCTTCGAGCTGCTGCTCGGGCTCATCGCCAAGCACCGCCTGGACGTCACCGAGATCGCCCTGGCCCGGGTGACCGACGAGTTCGTCGCCTACCTGCGCGCCGCCCAGGACACCCATGAGGAGTGGGACCTGTCCCAGGCCAGCGAGTTCGTGCTCATCGCGGCCACCCTGCTGGACCTCAAGGCGGCCCGGCTGCTGCCCAGCGCCCGGGAGGACGACGAGGAGGACCTGGCGCTCATCGAGGCCCGGGACCTGCTCTTCGCCCGGCTGCTGCAGTACCGCGCCTTCAAGCAGGTGGCCGACGAGCTGCGCCTGCGGATGGAGGGGGCCGGACGGATCTTCGCCCGCGACGTCGGCGTCGAGGAGCGCTTCGCCTCGCTGCTGCCCGAGGTGGTGCTGGGCATCACCCCCGAGCAGCTGGCGATGATCGCCGGCCGCGCGATGATCCCCAAGCCGCCGCCCACCGTGGGCGTCTCGCACCTGCACGCGCCGCAGGTGTCGGTGCGCGAGCAGGCCTCGCTCGTGGTGGCGCGGCTGCGCGAGCGCGGGTCGGCCACCTTCCGCGACCTCGTCGCCGACGCCGACAGCACCCTGGTCATCGTCGCCCGCTTCCTGGCGCTGCTGGAGCTCTTCCGCGACACGGTCGTGGCGCTGGAGCAGCAGGAGGCGCTCGGCGAGCTCACCGTGCGCTGGACCGGTCCGGACTCCGGCCGGGTCGACGTCGGGCACGAGTTCGACGAGGCGGACCCGGTGCCCGCCGCACCGGGCGAGGAGGCGGCCGGTGAGTGAGCCGACGGCGCCCGGCCGGGCGCCGCAGGAGGAGCACGAGGCCGCGGCCCCCGAGGAGCTGCAGGTCGCCTTCGACATCAACGACTTCCCCGGCGGGGCCCGCTCGGCCGTCGAGGCCGTCCTCATGGTGGTCGACGAGCCGGTCACCGAGGAGGAGCTCGCCGCCGCGCTGGAGCTGCCGCTGGAGGACGTGGGCCGGGTCCTGGACGAGCTGGCCCAGGACTACGCGCAGGGCGAGCGGGGGTTCATGCTGCGCCGCCTCGCAGGCGGCTGGCGGGTGTACACCCGTCCGGAGTACGCCCCCGTCGTCGAGAAGTTCCTGCTCGGCGGGCGGCAGGCGCGGCTGACCCAGGCCGCCCTGGAGACCCTGGCCGTCATCGCCTACCGGCAGCCGATCAGCCGGGCCCGGATCGGCGCGATCCGCGGGGTCAACGTCGACGGCGTGGTGCGCACCCTGCTGGCCCGCGGCATGGTGACCGAGGTCGGGCAGGACCCGACCGCCGGAGCGGTGCTCTACGGCACCACCGACCTGTTCCTCCAGCGGCTCGGGCTGGACTCCCTCGACGACCTGCCGGCGCTCGCGCCCTACCTGCCCTCGGCCGAGGTGCTGGAGGAGCTCGCCGCGGAAGGACTGGCATGAACGACCGACAGCGCAGCGGACCCGGCGGCCCCCGTAGGGGCGGCTCCGGCAAGGCCGGCCCGGGCAAGGGCGGCAAGGGCGGTGGCCAGGGACGTCCCCGGCGCCCACAGCGTGACGGCGGCGGGGCGGGACCCCGGCGCGCCGGCACGGGCCGCCCGCCCCGCCGCCGTCCCCGCGCCCCGGGGCCGGCCGTCCAGGTGGACGTCCACGACCCGGACGGCGTCCGGCTGCAGAAGCTCCTGGCCGGTGCCGGTTTCGGCAGCAGGCGGGCCTGCGAGCGGCTGATCGAGGAGGGCCGGGTCGAGGTGGACGGCACGGTCGTCACCGAGATGGGAGTGCGTGTCGACCCCGCACGGCAGGTCGTGCGCGTCGACGGCGACCGCGTGGTGGTCGACACCGACAAGGTCTACCTGGCCTTCAACAAGCCAGCGGGCGTGGTCTCCACGATGCAGGACGACGAGGGCCGGCCGTCGCTGGCCGACTACGTCGGGCACCTGTCCCAGCGGCTCTTCCACGTCGGTCGGCTCGACTTCGACACCGAGGGGCTGCTGCTGCTCACCAACGACGGGGAGCTGGCGCACCGCCTGCAGCACCCGGCCTACGGCGTCCCGAAGACCTACGTGGCCCAGGTGCACGGGGTCGTCGCCAAGCACGTCGGCAAGCAGCTGCGGGCCGGCGTGGAGCTGGAGGACGGTCTGGCGAAGGCCGACTCGTTCAGGCTGGTGGACTCCCTGCCCGGCCACTCCATCGTCGAGGTGGTCCTGCACGAGGGGCGCAAGCACATCGTGCGACGGATGCTCGACGAGGTCGGCTACCCGGTGGAGATGCTCGCCCGCACGCAGGTCGGGCCGGTGCACCTGGGCGAGCTGCGGCCGGGACGCTACCGCGCCCTGTCGGCCGAGGAGGTGGCCCAGCTCTACCGCGCCGCCGGGCTCTGAGCGGTCTGCCCACCGTCCCAGTCGTGCTCGGTGTGGGTGTCGTCCTCCTTGACGTGGTGCCTGACGAAGAACCAGGCGGAACCGAGGATCACGAACCACGCCGGCGTGGCCAGGAGCGCCCGGAGGGTGTCCGTCTCGCGGGTCAGCACGTACACGATGAAGACGAAGAAGGCGCCTCCGGGCATCTTGTAGATGCTCCCGCCGTGCGCCTGCGGATGACGTCCGCGGTAGACGATGTAGCTGCACAGGATCATGCCCCAGACGAACATGAACAGCACCGCCGCGATCGTCGTGACGACGGTGAAGGCCTCCATCACGGTGTCCGAGAGCAGCAGCAGCAGCGAGCTGGACACCACGATCACCGAGACGACGAGGCCGACCGCGGGGACCATCCGTCGGGAGAGCACGCCGGTGATGCGGGGGGCCATGTTCTTGTGGGCCAGGCCGTAGAGCATCCGCGAGGTGGAGAACAGCCCGGAGTTCGCGGCCGACGCGGCCGAGGTCAGCACGACGAAGTTCATCAGGGAGGCCGCGGCGCCGATGCCGACCAGGGTGAAGAGGTTGACGAAGGGTGACAGCTCGGGGCTGACCAGGTCCCACGGCGTGACGGACATGATCACCACCAGGGAGAACACGTAGAAGAAGAGCACCCGGATCGGGATCTGGTTGATCGCGCGGGGCAGCGTCCTGGTCGGGTCGGCGGTCTCGGCGGCGGTCGCCCCGACCAGCTCGATGCCGACGAAGGCGAAGGTGGCGATCTGGAAGCCGGCGAGGAAGCCGTCCGCCCCGTGCGGGAAGACCCCGCCGGGGCGGGCCCACAGGTTGGACAGCGATGCCTGCGTCCCGTCGGGCGCGGTGAAGCCGCGGACGATCATCCAGGCGCCCACGACGATGAGCGCCAGGATCGCCACCACCTTGATGATCGCGAACCAGAACTCCAGCTCGCCGAAGAGGCCGACGGTGAGCAGGTTGAGCCCCAGCAGGCCGAGCAGCACCACCAGTCCCAGGGCCAGGGACAGCGCCCGGATGTCCGTCGGGTCCGACGGGTGCACCCAGTAGTTGAAGTAGCTGACGACGGCGATGATGTCCGCCATCCCGGTGACGATCCAGCACAGCCAGTAGGTCCAGCCGCAGAAGAAGCCCGCCCACGGACCGAGCATGTCGGCGGCGAAGTCCTGGAAGGACTTGTAGTCGAGGTTGAACAGCAGCAGCTCGCCCATCGCCCGCATGACGAAGAAGAGCATCGTGCCGATCACCAGGTAGACGATGAGCACCGACGGACCGGCCGCGGCGATCGTCTTGCCCGAGCCCATGAACAGGCCGGTGCCGATGGCCCCGCCGATGGCGATGAGCTGGACGTGGCGGTTCTGCAGGCCGCGGTGCAGGCGCTCCTCGGAGCGCCCGACCGACTCGGGGTGGACCGGCGTGCTCATGGTGCCTCCAGCGCGAGAGGTCCGGTGCGGGCGCCCCGCACGTCGAAGCAGTCTAGGGCGCCGCAGACCCTCCCGTCATAAAAAGGAGGACGGTCGACCGATAGTCTGGTGCGGTGCCGAGCTCCCCCATCACCATCGCCATCGACGGACCCAGCGGGTCCGGCAAGTCGTCGGTCTCCCGGGCCGTCGCGCGGCGGCTGGGGCTGGCCTACCTGGACACCGGGGCGATGTACCGAGCGCTGACCTGGTGGTGCCTCGACCAGGGTCTCGACCTCGCCGACCAGGCGGCCGTCGCGGACGCCGCGCGCAGCATGGACCTGAGCCTGTCCACCGACCCCGACACCGCCACGGTGCAGGTCGCGGGCACCGACGTGACCGACGCGATCCGGCGGACGAGCATCTCCAGCAGGGTCTCGGAGGTGGCGACCAACCTGGACGTCCGGGCCGAATTGCGCCGCCGCCAGCGCGAGCTCGTCGAGGCGCTGCGCTCCTCGCACGGGGGAGTGGTCGTGGAGGGGCGGGACATCACCACGGTGGTGGCCCCCGACGCCGAGCACCGGATCCTGCTCACCGCCTCCGAGGAGGCCCGGCTGGCGCGCCGCACCACCGAGCTCCACGGCAGCAGCACGCAGGAGCAGCTGGCCGCCACGCGTGACCAGGTCGTCCGCCGCGACCGCGACGACGCGACCGTCAGCGCCTTCTTCGAGCCGGCCGACGGGGTCCACGGGCTCGACACCTCGCACCTGTCCCTCGGCGAGTCGGTCAGCGCGGTCCTCGACCTGGTCGAGCACGGCGCGCCGCACCGCATACCCACCCCCGACCCCGACCTCCAGGAGAGCTGATGAGCCTGCCGCCCGACCCCAACGAGAAGTTCGCCGCCTACGCGCACCCCGAGCGTCTGGTGAGCACCGACTGGCTCGCCGAGCACCTGGGCCAGGACGGCCTGGTCGTCCTCGAGTCCGACGAGGACG
>QEUR01000072.1 GCA_003577095.1 Acidobacteriota bacterium | reverse complement strand
CCGCGCCGGAGCACGTCGTCGAGCAGCGCGAGACCGTGGGGGAGGGTCCTGGTGCGCAGCACGTCGGCGACGGTGCGGACGAGGCGCGTGCAGCGCACGCCGTCCACCACCTCGGTGTCGTTGACCACGCTCTCGCTGCGGTGGATCCGCAGCCCCGGGTAGCAGCGCGAGGCGCCCACGCGGTCGACGGTCGTGAGGTGCACGGGGGTCTCCGGCGCGACCGTCACCGCGAGCCCGTGGACGAGCGCGGCGGTCGTGTGGCTGGCCGCGTGGCCCGGTCGGGACGCCAGCGCGCAGGTCAACCGTTCGAGGTGCTGGTCCACCTGCCCCTCCCACCCGGCCCTGGGGTCGTCGCGGGTCGGCTGCGCGTAGCATCCGCGGCGCAGGCGGACGACCTCCCCGGCCTCGACGAGCCGGCTCAGCTCGCGCCGGCCGTGTCCGCGAGCGAGGAACTGCTCCCGGGTGAACGGGCTCGGTGGCAGGATCATCGGCCCATGCTGGCCCGAGGTCCGGGCCTGGCGTGGCGGTCGTCCACAGGTGTGGACGCCCCGACGGGCCGAGGCCGTCTTCGTGGCAGGATTGTCCGCCGCTCGCGGGCCGTCCGTGTCGCCGGTCGGGGGGTATGGGGTGCGGCTGGGGCGGACCGACCGTGTCGCCGGTCGGGGGGTATGGGGTGCGGTCGGGCGGACCGTTCGTGTCGCCGGTCGGGGGTGGTCTGGGACGATGGGGAGGTGGTCGTGCCCGTCAGCGAGATGTCCGCCCTGGAGCTGGCCGAGGTCCTGGCCGACCTCGACGTCGACCCCGAGTCCGGGTTGACGGAAGCCGAGGCGACCCGCCGCCTGGAGCGGGACGGCCCGAACGAGCTGGTGGCGCGCGCACCCGTCCCGCGGTGGCGCACGTTCCTGGCGCAGTTCCAGGATCCCCTCATCTACCTCCTGCTCGGGGCCGTGGTCGTGGCGACCGTCGCCTGGTGGGTGGAGGGCGCCCACGGATGGCCCGTCGACCCGACGGTCATCGCGGTCATCGTCGTCCTCAACGCCGTCCTGGGCTACAGCCAGGAGGCGCGGGCCGAGCAGGCGGTCGCCGCGCTGCAGCGGATGACGCAGGTGCAGGCCACGGTCCTGCGGGACGGTCGCCCTTTCCAGGTGCCCGCGCGCGAGGTCGTGCGCGGCGACGTGCTCCTGCTCGGCGAGGGGGACAGCGTCGCCGCCGACGGGCGGGTCGTCACGGCGCGCGCCCTCCAGGTGGCCGAGGCCGCTCTCACCGGCGAGTCCACCGCGGTGTCGAAGGCGCCGGGGGTGCTCCCGGCCGGCCTCCCGCTGGGGGACCGCACCAACGCCGTGTTCAAGGGCACCGCGGTCACCCAGGGCACCGGACGGGTCGTCGTGACCGGGACCGCGATGGGCACCGAGATGGGCCGCATCGCCACCATGCTGGAGTCCACGACCCGCGACGCGACGCCGCTGGAGCGCGAGGTCGCCTTTATCGGCAGGTTCCTCGGCATCGCGGTGATCGTCATCGCCGTGGTCGTGATGGGCACGGTGTGGGTCGTCAGCGGCGTGCACACGGCGGAGGACGCCGTCACGGTCCTCCTGCTCGGGGTCTCCCTCGCGGTCGCGGCGGTCCCCGAGGGGCTGCCCGCGGTCCTGTCCGTCGTGCTGTCCGTCGGCGTCCAGCAGATGGCGCGCCGGAACGCGATCGTCAAGAACCTCAGCTCGGTCGAGACGCTGGGCTCGGCATCGGTCATCTGCTCCGACAAGACCGGCACCCTGACCAGCAACGAGATGACGGTACGGCGGGTTGTCACCGCCTCCGGCAGCGCCGAGGTCACCGGCGTCGGCTACCGGCCGGTGGGGGAGGTGCGGGCGGGCGACGCCGTGCTCGGTGTCGAGGCACCGCCCGACCACGAGGCGCAGCGGGCCGAGGACACGGTCGTCCTGGCGGGCGGGTCCCTGGCGTCCAACGCCGAGCTGCGCGAGCAGGACGGGGAGTGGTCGGTCCTGGGGGACCCGACGGAGGCGGCCTTCCTCGTGGCCGAGCGCAAGATGGGGCTCACCGCCCGCAGGGAGCGCCGGTTCACCCGCGTCGGTGAGGCGCCGTTCAGCTCGAGGCGCAAGCGGATGTCGACCGTCCACGTGGACCACGAGCGGGACGACGAGCCGGTCCTCGTCGTCAAGGGCGCCCCCGACGTGGTGCTCGAGCTCTGCACCCGCTACCGCCGGGGTATGGAGACCCTCCCGCTCGACGAACAGGTGCGGGTCGGCGTCCTGGCCGACGTCGAGCACCTCTCCGCGCAGGCGATGCGCACCATCGGCGTCGCCTACCGGCCGCTGGACGGGGCCGCGGCCGCCACCGGGGCGCCGGGAACGGCATACCTCCGGTCCGGCGAGGTGCCCGCGGAGGTGACCGAGGGCCTCGAGCAGGACCTGGTGTGGGTCGGCGCCGTCGGCATGATCGACCCGCCCCGCGAGGAGGCTGGGCAGGCGGTCCGGGAGGCCCACCGCGCCGGGGTGCGCGTGGTGATGATCACCGGCGACCACCCCTCCACCGCGCTGCGGATCGCCCAGGACCTGGGGATCGCAGCCGAGGGCGGGCGCGCGCTGACCGGCGTCGAGCTCGACCGCCTCGACGAGGAGGGCCTGGGGCGTGCCGTGACCGAGGTCGACGTCTACGCGAGGGTGGCGCCCGAGCACAAGCTGCGGATCGTGGACGCGCTCCAGGCGCACGGCCACGTCGTCGCGATGACCGGCGACGGGGTCAACGACGCTCCGGCCCTGAAGTCGGCCGACATCGGCATCGCCATGGGCATCACCGGCACCGAGGTGACGAAGGAGGCCGGCTCGATGATCCTGCGGGACGACAACTTCAGCACCATCGTCGCCGCCGTGCGCCAGGGCCGGGTGATCTTCGACAACATCAAGAAGTTCCTGCGCTACCTGCTCTCCTCGAACATGGGCGAGGTCCTCACCGTCTTCCTCGGCGTCGTCCTCGCCTCGGTCCTCGGTCTCACCGACGCGAGCGCAGGCGGGGTGGTGCTGCCGCTGCTGGCGACCCAGATCCTGTGGATCAACCTGGTCACCGACTCCGGTCCGGCGCTCGCCCTCGGCATGGACCCCGAGACCGACGACGTGATGGCTCGGCGGCCCCGGAGCCCGGGCGAGCGGGTGATCGACGCACGCATGTGGTTCGGGATCCTGGCCGTCGGCGCCGTGATGGCGGCCGTGACCCTGCTGACGATCGACATCTTCCTGCCCGGCGGGCTCGTGGAGGGCCGGGACGACCTGACCACGGCCCGGACCGCCGGCTTCACCACCCTGGTGCTCGCCCAGCTGTTCAACGTCCTCAACTCGCGCTCCCAGACGACCACCGCCTTCCACGGACTGTGGACCAACCGTTGGCTGTGGGCGTCGGTCGTCTTCGGCGTCGTCGCCCAGGTGGCCGTCGTGCACCTGCCCGTCCTCCAGACCGCCTTCGGCACGGCGGCGCTCAGCCCGACGCACTGGCTGGTCTGCACGCTGCTGGCCAGCTGCGTGCTGTGGTTCGACGAGGTCGTCAAGCTGGTGGAGCGGGGCGTCGACAGGCGGCGGGACCGCTCCCGTCGGTGAGCCGGCGTGCGGGCCGAACGTGTCGCCGGTCGGGTATGGGGTGCGGGCCGAACGTGTCGCCGGTCGGGTATGGGGTGCGGGCCGAGCGTGTCGCCGGTCGGGTATGGGGTGCGGGCCGACCCTGTCGCCGGTCGGGGTGCGGGCGGTAGTACTCTGTGCTCCGACCGACACGTCCTTTAACCACCGTCCAGAGAGGCGGGGAAGGAGACGGGCTGTGAGTGCTGCCCACCCAGATGCTGTCCCAGGACGTGTGGTCCTGAGCAGCGACGACATCAACCGCGCCGTGCGGCGCATCGCCCACGAGATCCTCGAGGGCAACAAGGGACCCGACGACCTGCTCCTGCTCGGCATCCCGACGCGCGGCGCCCACCTGGCCCGCCGCCTGGGTGAGGCGCTGCAGCAGGTCGAGGGCACCGAGGTCCCGGTCGGCTCGCTCGACGTGACCATGTACCGCGACGACCTGCGCCGCCAGCCCACCCGCGCGGTGGAGCACACCCACATCCCCGGCGACGGGGTCGACGGCAAGGTGGTGGTCCTGGTCGACGACGTGCTCTACTCCGGCCGGACCGTGCGCTCCGCCCTCGACGCGCTCGCCGACCTCGGCCGCCCGCGCGCGGTCCGTCTGGCCGTCCTCGTCGATCGGGGGCACCGCGAGCTGCCGATCCGGGCGGACTACGTCGGCAAGAACCTGCCCACCTCGCACAGCGAGCGCGTCATGGTGCGCCTGGCCGAGCACGACGGCGAGGGCACCGAGGGCGTGCGGATCGCCGGCCCGGCCGACGCGGGGGAGCGGGCGCGGTGAAGCACCTGCTCTCGATCGCAGACCTGTCGCGCGAGGAGATCCTCTCCGTCCTCGACACCGCGGTGTCGATGCACGAGGTCCAGCACCGCGACGTCAAGAAGCTGCCGACCCTGCGCGGCCGCACGATCATCAACTTCTTCTTCGAGGACTCCACCCGCACCCGCTCCAGCTTCGAGATCGCCGGCAAGTGGCTCAGCGCCGACACGATCAACCTCACCGGCAAGGGCACCTCGGTCTCCAAGGGCGAGAGCCTGCGCGACACGGTGCTGACCATCGGCGCGATGGGCGTGGACATGATGGTCGTGCGCCACCCGGCCAGCGGGGCACCGGCGCAGATCGCCGACTGGGTGGGCTGCTCGGTGGTGAACGCCGGCGACGGCACCCACGAGCACCCCTCGCAGGCGCTGCTCGACGCCTACACGCTGCGCCGCGCCCTCGGCGACCTCGAGGGCCGGCACGTGGCGATCGTCGGCGACCTGACCCACTCCCGGGTGCTGCGCTCCAACCTGCTGTGCCTGCAGCGCCTCGGCGCCAGGGTCACGCTCGTCGCCCCGCCTACGCTCATGCCCAGCGGCATCGCGGCGTGGTCCGGGGCCGACGGGTTCGCCACGTCCTACGACCTGGACGAGGTGCTGCCGACCGTCGACGCGGTGATGATGCTGCGCGTCCAGCGCGAGCGGATGAGCGGGGGCTACTTCCCGACCGCCAAGGAGTATGCGGTCACCTACGGCCTCACCCCGCGCCGCCTGGGCCTGCTCCAGGACCACGCGGTCATCTGCCACCCGGGCCCGATGAACCGCGGCCTGGAGATCTCGGCCGACGCCGCCGACGCCGCCCGCTCCCTGGTCCTGGACCAGGTCTCCGCGGGGGTCGCGGTGCGGATGTCCATCCTCTACCACCTCCTCGCCGGGGAAGGGAGCCAGGAGTGACCGCGCGAACCACCAGCACCCCGCCGCCGGTGCTCGTCCAGGGCGCCGACGTCCTCGGCCAGGGCGTCCAGGACGTCCTCGTCGCCGACGGCCGCGTCGCCGCGCTCGGCGCCGACGCCACGGCCCAGGCGCCCCGGGGGACGCAGCGGATGCACGGCGACGGGCTGGTGCTCCTGCCGGGGCTCGTCGACCTGCACACCCACCTGCGCGAGCCCGGGCGGGAGGACGCGGAGACGGTGGAGACCGGCTCGCGCGCCGCGGCCGCCGGCGGGTTCACCGCCGTGCTCGCCATGGCCAACACCGACCCGGTGACCGACAACGCCGAGGTCGCCGAGCGCGTGCACGACCTGGGACGGCGCGCCGGCTACGTCGACGTGCACCCGGTCGGCGCGGTGTCCAAGGGCCTGGCGGGCGAGGAGCTGGCCGAGATCGGGCTGATGGCCCGCTCCCGCGCCCGCGTCAGGGTCTTCTCCGACGACGGGCGCTGCGTGCACGACGCCCGGCTGATGCGCCGCGCGCTGGAGTACGTCAAGACCTTCGACGGGGTCGTCTCCCAGCACAGCCAGGACCCGCGCCTGGCCGGCGCCGGCGCGTGCTGCCACGAGGGCGAGCTGTCCGGACGGCTGGGCCTGCCCGGCTGGCCCGCCGTCGCCGAGGAGACGGTGGTGGCGCGCGACGTCATGCTCGCCCGGCACACCGGCTCCCGCGTCCACGTCGCGCACGTGTCCACCGCGGGCAGCGTCGAGGTGATCCGCTGGGCCAAGGCCCGGGGCATCGACGTCACCGCCGAGGTCACCCCCCACCACCTCATGCTGACCGAGGACCTGCTCGCCGGCTACGACCCGGTCTACAAGGTCAACCCGCCGCTGCGGCCCACCGAGGACGCCGAGGCGCTGCGCGAGGCGCTGGCCGACGGCACCATCGACGTGGTCGCCACCGACCACGCGCCCCACGTCCGGCAGGACAAGGAGCACGCCTTCGTCGACGCGGCCTTCGGCATGCTGGGCCTGGAGACGGCCCTGCCGGTGGTGAGCACCGTGATGGTGCGCAGCGGCCGGATGGGCTGGGCCGACGTGGCCCGGGTGATGTCCACCTCACCTGCGCGGATCGCGCGGCTGGGAACCCAGGGCCAGGGCGTGGTCGTCGGCGCCCCGGCCAACCTGACGCTGGTCGACCCGACCCGCGAGCACACCGTCGACGCGGCGCTGTCCCAGTCGCTGTCGCGCAACAACCCCTGGCACGGCCGCGAGCTGGTCGGAGCGGTGCACCTGACCATGCTGCGCGGCCGGGTGACGGCGCGCGAGGGGCTGGTCTGGGGCGCCGACGAGGAGGAGCTGGAGCTGTGACGACAGCGCGAGGACACGAGCGAGGCACGAGCGAGGCCCGGAGCGCAGAGGAACGCGACGGTGGGGCTGGAGCCGTGAGGAGCGAGGAACGCGACAGAGAGAGGCAGGAGTGGTGAGCCAGTACCGCATACCCGAGGAGGCGGTGCTCGTCCTCGAGGACGGGCGGACCTTCCGCGGCGAGGCCTACGGCGCGGTCGGCACGACGGTGGGCGAGGCGGTCTTCGCCACCGGGATGACCGGCTACCAGGAGACCTTCACCGACCCCTCCTACCACCGGCAGGTGGTCGTCATGACCGCCCCGCACATCGGCAACACCGGTATCAACGCCGAGGACCGGGAGAGCGGTCAGGTCTGGGTGGCGGGCGTGGTCGTGCGCGACCCGGCGCTGCGCCCGTCCAACTGGCGCTCCCAGGGCGATCTCGAGGACGGCCTGCGCCGGGCCGGCGTCGTCGGCATCAGCGGCGTCGACACCCGCGCGATCACCCTCCACCTGCGCGACCGGGGCGCCATGCGCGCCGGGATCTTCTCCGGCGAGGCCGCGCGCGCCTCCCACGAGGAGCTGCTGCGCACCGTGACCGGCTCCCCGGTCATGACCGGGGCGGCGCTCGCCGCCGAGGTGACCACCGAGCACCCCTACGTGGTCTCGCCGCCGGAGGGCACGCCGACCCGGTTCACGGTGGCCGCGCTGGACCTGGGCATCAAGGGCCGGACCCCGGCGCTGCTGGCCGCGCGCGGCGTGCGGGTCCACGTGCTGCCCTCGACGAGCACCTTCGAGGAGGTGCTCGCGACCGAGCCGGACGGCGTGTTCTTCTCCAACGGCCCCGGCGACCCCGCGACGGCCGAGCACGAGGTCGAGCTGCTGCGCCGGGTGCTGGACGCCCGCCTGCCCTTCTTCGGCATCTGCTTCGGCAACCAGCTGCTCGGCCGGGCCCTTGGCCTGGGCACCTACAAGCTGCCCTTCGGGCACCGGGGCATCAACCAGCCGGTGCTGGACCGGTCGACCGGCAGGGTCGAGGTGACCAGCCACAACCACGGCTTCGCGATCGCGTGGCCGGAGGGGCTGGCGACCGACCAGCCGGCGGCCACGCCATACGGCCCCGTCAGCTGCTCCCACGTCGCCCTCAACGACGACGTCGTCGAGGGCCTGCGCTGCCACGACGTGCCTGCCTTCTCGGTCCAGTACCACCCCGAGGCCGCCGCGGGCCCGCACGACGCGGAGTACCTGTTCGACCGGTTCGTCGCGATGATGGAGGACACCAGTGCCCAGGCGTGAGGACATCAGCAGCGTGCTGGTGATCGGGTCCGGCCCGATCGTCATCGGCCAGGCGGCGGAGTTCGACTACTCCGGCACCCAGGCCTGCCGGGTGCTGCGCGAGGAGGGCGTCCGCGTCATCCTGGTCAACTCCAACCCCGCCACGATCATGACCGACCCCGGAGTCGCGGACGCGACCTACGTCGAGCCGATCACGCCCGAGATCGTGGAGTCGATCATCGCCAAGGAGCGGCCCGACGCGGTCCTGGCGACGCTCGGGGGCCAGACCGCGCTCAACACCGCGGTCGCGCTGCACGAGGCCGGCGTGCTGGAGAGGTACGGCTGCCCGCTCATCGGCGCCAACGTGCGCGCGATCCAGCTGGGCGAGGACCGGCAGGCCTTCAAGGGCGTGGTCGACAAGTGCGGCGCGGAGAGCGCGCGCTCGGCGATCTGCCACACCATGGAGGAGGTCCTGGCGGCGGCCGAGGAGCTCGGCTACCCGGTGGTGGTCCGGCCCTCGTTCACGATGGGCGGTCTGGGCTCCGGCTTCGCCCACGACGAGGAGTCGCTGCGGCGGATCGCCGGCGCCGGGCTGCAGGACAGCCCGACCACCGAGGTGCTCCTGGAGGAGTCCATCCTCGGCTGGAAGGAGTACGAGCTGGAGATCATGCGCGACCACGCCGACAACGTCGTGGTGGTCTGCTCGATCGAGAACCTGGACCCGATGGGCGTGCACACCGGCGACTCCATCACCGTCGCCCCGGCGATGACGCTCACGGACGTGGAGTACCAGCGGCTGCGCGACATCGGCATCGCGGTCATCCGCGAGGTCGGCGTGGACACCGGCGGCTGCAACATCCAGTTCGCGGTCAACCCGGTCGACGGCCGGGTCATCGTCATCGAGATGAACCCCCGCGTGTCGCGCTCGTCCGCGCTCGCCTCCAAGGCCACCGGCTTCCCGATCGCCAAGATCGCCGCGAAGATGGCGCTGGGCTACACCCTCGACGAGGTCCCCAACGACATCACCGGCGTGACGCCGGCCAGCTTCGAGCCGACGCTGGACTACGTCGTGGTCAAGGTGCCGCGCTTCGCCTTCGAGAAGTTCCCCGCGGCCGACCCGACGCTGACGACCACGATGAAGTCGGTCGGCGAGGCGATGGCCCTGGGGCGCAACTTCACCGAGGCGCTGCAGAAGGCGCTCCGCTCGGTGGAGCGCCGGGGCAGCTCGTTCCACTGGCGCGAGGAGGAGATGCCCACCAGGCAGATGGCCCAGGCGCTGCTCGACCAGGCCAGGACCCCCACCGACGGCCGCCTGGTCCTCGTGCAGCAGGCGATGCGCGGCGGCTGCACCGTGGAGGAGGTGCACGAGGCCACCGGCATCGACCCGTGGTTCCTGGACCAGATCGAGCTGATCAACCAGGTCGCCGAGGAGGTGCGGGCGCACGCCCGCAGCAGCGACGGGGGCCGCCTGATGCCGGCCGTGCTGCGCCGGGCCAAGCGGCACGGCTTCTCCGACGCCCAGCTGGCCGAGCTGACCGGCCTGCCGGAGTCGGTCGTGCGCGGCGTGCGCCACGCGCTGGGCGTTCGTCCGGTCTACAAGACGGTCGACACCTGCGCCGGGGAGTTCAGGGCGCTGACCCCCTACCACTACTCGACCTACGACGAGGAGACCGAGGTCGCCCCGCGGGAGCGTCCCGCGGTGATCATCCTGGGCTCGGGACCCAACCGGATCGGGCAGGGGATCGAGTTCGACTACTCGTGCGTGCACGCCTCGCTCACCCTGCGCGAGCACGGCTTCGACACGGTCATGGTCAACTGCAACCCCGAGACCGTCTCGACCGACTACGACACCTCCAGCCGGCTCTACTTCGAGCCGCTCACCCTCGAGGACGTCCTCGAGGTGGTCCACGCCGAGCGGCGGGCCGGCCCGCTGGCCGGGGTGGTGGTCCAGCTGGGCGGGCAGACGCCGCTCGGCCTCGCGGCCGCGCTCAAGGCGGAGGGCGTGCCCGTGGTCGGCACGTCCCCCGAGGCGATCGACCTGGCCGAGGACCGGGGCGCCTTCGGGCGCGTGCTGGCCGAGACCGGCCTGGCCGCCCCGCGGCACGGGACCGCCTACTCGGTCGAGGAGGCGCTCGGGGTGGCCCGCGAGATCGGCTACCCCGTCCTCGTGCGCCCCTCCTACGTGCTCGGGGGCAGGGGTATGGAGATCGTCTACGACGACTCCTCGCTCGCGGACTACGTGGGCCGGGCCACGCAGGCCAGCCCGGACCACCCGGTGCTCGTCGACCGCTTCCTGGACACCGCGGTGGAGATCGACGTCGACGCGCTCTACGACGGCCGGGACCTCTACGTCGGCGGCATCATGGAGCACATCGAGGAGGCCGGCATCCACTCCGGCGACTCCGCGTGCGTGCTGCCGCCGTTCACGCTGGGGCGCACGGAGCTGCAGCAGGTGCGCGAGGCGACGAAGCTGCTCGCCGAGGCGATCGGGGTCCGTGGGCTGATCAACGTGCAGTTCGCGCTCGCCCAGGACGTCCTCTACGTGCTCGAGGCCAACCCGCGCGCGAGCCGGACCGTGCCCTTCGTCGCCAAGGCGACCGGGGTGGCCCTGGCGCAGGCCGCCGCGAGGGTGATGCTCGGGGCGACGGTCGCCGAGCTGCGCGACGAGGGCGTGCTGCCCCGGGAGGTCGACGGCGGCGCCCTGCCGGCCGACGCGCCGTTCGCCGTCAAGGAGGCGATCCTGCCCTTCCGCCGGTTCCGCACCCAGACGGGGGAGGCGGTCGACTCGATCCTCGGCCCGGAGATGCGCTCGACCGGCGAGGTCATGGGCATCGACCGGGGCTTCGGCGCGGCCTTCGCCAAGAGCCAGCTGCGGGCCGGCTCCGGCCTGCCGGTCGAGGGCACCGTCTTCGTCTCGGTGGCCAACCGCGACAAGCGCTCGATGATCTTCCCGGTGAAGCGCCTCGTCGACCTGGGCTTCACGGTGATGGCCACGGAGGGGACCGCGGACGTGCTGCGGCGCAACGGCATACCCGCCGAGGTCGTGCGCAAGCACAGCGAGGGGCGCGGTCCCGGCGGGGAGCCCACCGTGGTGGACCGGATCGCCGCCGGCGACGTCGACATGGTGATCAACACGCCCTCGGGCCGGGACGCGCGCGCCGACGGCTACGCGATCCGCGCGGCGACCACCGGCCTGGACCGTCCGATCATCACCACCGTGCAGCAGCTGGCGGTGGCGGTGCTCGGCATCGAGGCGATGCGCGCGGGCGCCCTCGACGTGACCTCCCTGCAGGAGCACGCCTCCGCACTCGACCTCTTCGGCCGCGAGCTGGCCGGCGGCCGGACGGCCTGACCGGGACCGGAGGGATGACCGTGGCCAGCGGCGGGTCGCCGGCGGTGCCCCCGGTGACCGCGGTCGTCACCGCGGTGCGCGCGGCGGGCGCCTACGACGTGGCCAGCCTCACCGTGCCCGACGTCGGCACCTGGCACGGGGCCCGCCCCGGCCAGCTCGTCGTGGTCC
>QEUR01000071.1 GCA_003577095.1 Acidobacteriota bacterium | reverse complement strand
AAAAAAGCCCCACCTGTCCCTCGAGGCGCCGCGCCACCCGCTCGACCCGGCCCACCCAGACCTCCGGCAGCACGCCGGCGCCGGCGGCCCGCGCCGCCCAGGTCCGCAGGACCTGCGCCTCGTCATCGTCGGTGTGAGGTGACAGTCCCGAGCGGGCGTCCAGCCCCTGCAGGCGGGTCCAGGACTCGGCCCAGACCTGCCAGACACCGGCCCAGCCGGGCTCCCCGGACAGCTCGTGCACCGGCCGGCCCGGCAGCACGTCGCAGGTCACGGTGCTGTCGTCCTCGTGCAGGACCTCCGGAGCCGCGAGGCCGGCCCGCGACGCCAGCTCGCCCCCGGTCCGCGAGGCCGCGGCCACGCTCGCCGCCCGACCGGGACGCACCACCTTGGTGTAGCCGCCCGCGTGGCGCACCACGGCGCGCCGGCCGGCCCGGTGGACGACCAGCCGGCCGTCCTCCTCGCCCCGGGCGCGCTCCACGAGGGCGGCGAGCGCGGGCAGCCTCCGGTCGACGCCGTGCGGCAGCAGCCGCGCAGCGCCGTCGCGCGCGACGGTCCCGGCCCGGAGCCGCCCGTGCTGGTCGCGCCCCTCGACCGTCACGGCGTCGTCCTTGCCCGGCCAGGCCCGGACCACGGTCACCACGTCGCCCCCGGCCGCGACGGTCGGGGGCACCGACCACGTCTTACGCGTCATCCGACGGACTCCAGCAGCTGGCCGCGCTCGTCCCAGACGTCCTCGACGCCCAGCACGCGCGCGGCGACCAGCGCCCGACGCACGACCTCCCCGGGCCATCCGGCCACCTGGTGGCGCCACGGCTCGGCCACCCTCGCCAGCACCGCGGCCGCGACCCACGGCCCGGGGACGCGGGGACGGGCGCCGGTGGTGGCGGCATACCCCTCGAGGAGCGGCGTAAGGCCGGGCGCGCGGTCGAGCAGGTCGACGGCGACCAGGCTGGCGTGGTCGAGCTCGGCGGGCGCGACGGCCGCCCGGTCGAGGTCGGTGAGGACCACGTCGCCGGAGCCGGCGACGACGAGCAGCTGGTCCGGGGACAGGTCGCCGTGGCAGACGACGGCCGGACCGGCCGGCACGACGGCGGGCAGCTCGTCCAGCACCCGGCGAGCCCCTCCCGAGGCACCCGGCGCGACCTCCCCGAGCAGCTCGACAGAGGAACGGGCCGCGGCCAGCAGGTCCGTCCAGCCCCGGACGGGCAGGCCGCGGACGAGCGCCGGGTCGACGGAGTGCAGCCGGCCGACCACCCTCCCCGCCTCGTGGAGCACGTCGGCGGCGGGGCCGGCGAGCGCGGAGGCGTCGGTCCCCTCGACCCAGGGCCACCAGCTGACCCGACGGCCGCCCGGGCGGCCCTCCGGCGCCCGGGTGCTGGTCACGACCGGCACGCCGGCGCCGGCGAGGTCGTCGGTGACCTGCACCAGCCGGGCGCGGTGGTGGTCGGCGGTGACCCGCACGACCCGCTCGCCGTCCCGGACGACGAGCCGGCGCAGCGGGTTGTGCCGCAGGACGTCGGAGGGCGAGGGGTCCAGGACGGCGGCGACCCGCACCAGCCGCGGGTCGCTGACTACCGGGCCCCACTGCACGAGCGTGTCGCGGCCGGGCAGGACCGCCTCGTGGACGACCCCGCCGAGACCGGCCTCCTCCGCGGCCCGGCGCGCCTTGGCCGCCTTGGCGACCGCGTCCCCGGTGAGCGTGCGGACCCAGCCCCACGGCATACCGTCGGGGTCGGTGAGCGCCGCGGTGGTGGAGACGCCGCGCTTGGGGCGCAGGTAGGTCGCCCGCACCTCCCGGCCGACGAGCTCGGCCAGCCGGCCGGGGTCGAGGACGAGCGCCAGGCCCGCGTCGCCGAGGCTCACGACGCGCTCCCCGCGGCGACGGGTGCGGCGACCGGCGCTCCCGACTCGTCCAGCACCCGCTCCAGCGGCGCGTCCAGCGGGTCGCCGTCCCAGGTGACCCGGCCGCCCTCGAGGACGACGACGCGGTCGGCCTGCCGGGCGGTGGCGGCGTCGTGCGTGATGACCAGCGTGGTGCGGCTGGCCGCGAGATCGGCGATCGCCTCGGTGACCAGGACGACGTTGTCGGGGTCGAGCCCGGTCGTCGGCTCGTCCAGGACGAGCACCGGCGCGTCCCGCAGGAACGCCCGGGCGAGCGAGATCCGCTGCCGCTGCCCGCCGGAGAGGTTGCCGCCGCGCTCGCTCACCGGCGTCCGCAGCCCCTCGGGCAGGTATGCCGTGAACTCCGTCACCCGCGCCCGCCGCGCCGCCTCCTGCATCTCGCGGTCGGTGGCCCCCGGTCGGCCCTGGCGGATGTTGTCCTCGATGGTCCCGCTGAAGAGGACGGCCTCCTGCTGCACGAGGGCGACCTGCGAGCGCAGCCAGGACAGGTCGAGCTCGCGCAGGTCGGTGCCGTCCAGGCGCACCGACCCGGCGTCGGGGTCGAGCAGGCGCAGCACGAGCGTGGCGACGGTGGACTTGCCGGAGCCGGACGGGCCGACGACGGCGAGGTGCTCGCCGGGGCGGACGGTCAGGTCGAGCCCCTGCAGGACCGGCACGCCGGGCTCGTAGGCCAGGTCCACGGAGCTCAGCGACAGCTCGCCGCGGACCGGCCAGGCAGCGGCCGGCTCCGCCGGGGAGACGATCTCCGGCGGCACGTCGAGCAGGTCCGCGACGCGTTCGCCGGAGGCGGTGGCGCGGGCGATGCGGCCGGTGTACTTGGCGAGGTCGCGCAGCGGCTTCATCGCGGTCTTGAGGTAGGTCAGCACGATGACCAGGTCGCCGGGCGTCATCGCGCCCTGGAGCACGCGGGTGCCGCCGAGGAAGAGCACGGCCGCGGTGGAGACGCCGACCAGCACGTCGGTGCGCCGCTCGAGGCCGGCCGCCAGCCGCTTGGCCTTCACGCCGTCCCTGAGCGACTTCGCGTTGGAGCCGCCGAAGTGGCGGGCGCGCTCGTCCTCCATGCCGTAGGCCTGCACGTGGGTCATCCCGCCGAGCGTCTCCTGGGCGATGCTGGCCAGGTCGCCCTCGCTGCGGCGGGTCTTGCGGGCGGCGCTGGTGATCGCCGGGGTCGAGCGGCGCGAGGACAGCAGGAAGACGACCACCGCCACCAGCGCGACCGCCGCCATCACGGGGTCGATCCAGGTGAGGACGCCCAGCATCGCCACGAGGGTGACGACGTTGGCGAGCAGCGGCATACCGGCGGTGATGGCGACGTCCTGGAGCCGGCCGACGTCGGTGACGAGGCGCTGGACGAGGTCGCCGGAGCGCGAGCTGCCGTGGTAGCCGCGGGACAGCGTCTGCACGTGGTCGAAGACCCGCGCGCGCAGCGCGGTCGCCACCCGCGAGCCGCCCAGCGCGAAGAGCACGGTCGCCCCGAAGTTGCACACCGCCCGCATGCCGATGATCGCGATCGTCGCGAGCGCGAGCGCGACGAGCAGCTGGACGCCGGCGGTCGGGCCCCCGCCGGGCAGGTCGGCGCCCAGGCTGCGGGTGACCGCGTCGACGACGAGCTTGGTCGGCCACGGCTCGAGCACGCGGAAGACCACCTCCAGCAGGAGCAGGCCGACGCCGCCGAGGAGCAGCAGCCGCTGCCCGGCCAGGTGCGGGCGCACCAGGTCCAGGGTCCGCCGCAGGGCGGAGGTGCGCAGTCGGGTGGACGACGACACGGTGTTCCTCTCGTTGGTGTATGCGGTGCGGCTAGGCGACCGGGACGGGCACCGGGGCGAGCGTGGCCTCCAGCACGTGGGCCCAGGAGTGGCGACGCTCCATGAGCTCGCGCGCGGCTGCGCCCATGGCGCGGGCCGCGGCGGGGTCGCCGGCCAGCCGGTCGACGGCGGCGGCGAGCGCGGCGGGGTCGGACGGCGGGACGAGCACGCCGGTCACCCCGTCGCGGACGACCTCGGGGATCTGGCCGATGCGGGAGGCGACGACGGGCAGGGCGGCCGCGCCGTACTCGTAGACCTTGAGCGGGGAGAAGTAGTGGTCGCCGGAGTCGGGGTAGGGGGCGACGGCGACCAGCGCGCCCTCCAGCGTGGCCGGGACCTGCTCGGGCGGCACCGCGCCGACCAGCTCCAGGTCGACGCCCAGCGCTGCGGCCAGGTCCTCCAGCGCGGCGCGCTGCGGACCGTCGCCGACGAGCCGCAGCCGCCACGGCACCCGGGCCAGGGCCGCGGCGCGGACGAGGTCCTCGACGCCGTGCCAGGGCTTGAGCGTGCCGACGAAGACGACGACGGGGTCGCCGTCGGGGTACGGGGTGACCGGGCGGATCCGGTCGGTGTTGACGCCGTTGGGGGTGACGACCACGGCGGGCGGGTCCACGTCGGGGCCCAGCCGGCCCCGGACCCAGTCGGCGACGGGCTCGGAGACGCAGGCGACGACGTCGGCGGCGGCCAGCTGGGCGGCGAGCGCCCGCCGGGCGCCGTCCTCGTCGACGAGGACGCGGTGGTCGCGCTGCTCGTCGATCAGCGGGGCGTTGACCTCGAGGATCGTGGTGATCTCGTGACCGCCCCCCACCCGCGGCAGCACCGTGGAGAAGAGGGAGTAGCGCTCGTGGACGACGTCGGGGCCCCACGCCGAGACCCGCTCCGCGAGCTCGGCGGCGGCCTCGCGCTGGGCGACCTCGCGGGCGGCCGGGTCCGGGCCCTTGGCCACCGGCACGACGTGCACCGGCAGGTCGGCCAGGTCGGCGGGCACGTCGTCGCCGCGGCGGACCGCGAAGACCTCGACCTCGGCGCCCCGGGCGCGCCAGGCCCGGACGAGCTCCTGGACGTGCACGCTGGCGCCCTTGGTGCCGAAGACCGGGATGCCGGGGTCGGCGCAGACGTAGGCGACGCGGGTCACCGGGCCACCTCCGCGAGGTCACGGGCGGCGGCAGCGGCTGCCTCCGGGCGCTCCAGCTCGGCGAGCAGCCGGCTCTGGCGGACGGTGTCGAACTCGCGCTCGACCAGGGCGCGGGCCGCACGGGCGACCTCGACGCGCGGCCAGGTCGGGTCGGCCACGGTCAGCAGCGCCCCGGCGAGGCGCTCGTCGAGCCCCTCGACCGCGTGGGACAGCAGGACGCCGGTCCGCGGGCCGACGGCCTCCGGGATGCCGGTGACGTCGGTGGCGACCACCGGCAGGCCGCTGGCCATCGCCTCGAGGATGACGGTGGGCAGGCCGTCGGCGTTGCCGTCGGCGCCCACCACGCAGGGGGCGGCCAGGACGTCGGCCCGGTCCAGCTCCTCGACCAGCTCGGCCTGGCTGCGGGGTCCGAGCAGCTCGACGCTGCCGCCCAGCCCGAGCTCCTCGACGAGCGCGGCCAGCGGCTGCGCCAGCTCGCCGTCGCCGACGAGGCGGACGGCGCACTGCATACCCTCGGAGCGGAGCAGGGCGACCGCGCGCAGGAGGTGGTCGAAGCCCTTCTTCTCGACCAGGCGGCCGACCGCGAGCACCCGCAGCGGGGTGCCCGGCGCGACGGGGTCGCGGTAGGCGAAGCGGGACAGGTCCAGCCCGTTGCGGACCAGCCGGACGGTGCCGGCGAGGGCGGGCTCGAGCTCGAGCAGGAAGCGGCGGTTGTAGTCGCTGATCGCGATGACGTTGGCGGCCCGGCCCAGGACCTCGCGCAGCAGGACCCGGTCGACGTCCTCGTGGAAGAGGTCCTTGGCGTGGGTGGTGACGGTGTAGGGGATGCCGGTGAGCGCGGAGGCGACCATCGCGGTGCGCGCCGCGAGGGAGGCGAAGTGGGCGTGGACGTGCGTGACGCCGTCACGGCGCAGGCGCATCGCCAGGTCGACGGCCTGGGCGACGTCGGAGGCGTCCATGCGCACCAGCAGCGGCATCAGCTCGCCCAGCCGGGCGCCGAAGTCCGGCAGCTCGGCCTGGGCGCGGGCGAAGACCTCCCACTCCACCGAGAGCCGGTGCGGGCGCGGCAGGTGCGTCACCGGCGCCTGGACCTGGGCCAGCTGGGGGTGGAAGCGGGTGTCGGTGGTGGGGCGCAGCGCGTACACCGCGAGCTGCTCCCCCGCCGCCTCCCGGGCGAGGATCTCGGTGACCACGAAGGTCTCCGAGAAGCGGGGGTAGACCTTGACGACGTAGGCGGTGCGCACGGGCTCAGACGGCGACGGCATGGTGCAGCTCCTGGTGGGTGACGGGCGCGGACGTGGTGGCGAGGTCGGCGGCCGCGCGGGCGACGGCGGCCAGGCCGGAGAGGTCGAGGTGGCGGCGGTCGATCCTGTCGCCGGCGCGGGCGGCGAACCAGGCGCCCAGGGCCTCCGGGGACAGGTCCTCCTGGGGCAGCAGGTCGGCGGCGCCGGCGGCGGCGAGGCCGCGGGAGCGGATGAGCTGCTCGCGCCGGGGCCACTCGCGCGGGACGAGCAGCGTGGGGACGGAGGTGGCCAGGGTCTCGGTCACGGTGTTGTAGCCGGCCATCGACACGGTCGCGGCCGCCCGCCGGATCAGGCCGGCCGCGTCGGCGACGGAGCGCACGACGGTGGTGCGGGGCCCGGCGGCGCGCTCGACGCGGCGGTGGTCGGCGTCGTCCATCTGCGGGCCGGTGACGACCAGGTGGCCGTGCCCTGCCGGGACCGGGGCCTGGGCGGCCGCGAGGCACAGCGCGGTGCCGTCGGAGCCGCCGCCGGCGGTGGTGAGCAGGTAGGGGCGGTCGGGGTCGACGCCGGCGGGGTCCTCGGCGCGGCCGTGCGACAGGTAGCCCTGGTAGCGGACCAGGTCGTGCAGCGCGGCCGGCAGCTCGCCGGTGCGGCGCAGGTCGTGCACGCGCGGGTCGCCGTAGGCCCAGATCTCGTCGAAGAGCTCGCGCACCACCTCCGGCGGCGTGCGGTCCCACTCGGCGGCGACCGTGGCCGGGTCGTCGAGGACGTCACGCAGGCCGAGCACGACGCGGGCGCCGGGGCGGGCGGCGCGCAGGTCGGCCAGGGCCGGGGCCAGCTCGCCGCCGACGCCCAGCGCGTGCCGGTCGACGACGACCAGGTCGGGCGCGAAGGAGGACAGGGTGGCGCGGACGATCTCGCCGCGCAGGGAGGTGACGGCGGACAGGCCGACGCCGAGGCTGCGGGCGCCGTAGCTGCGGCCGGACTTGCCCACGGCCGGCAGGGTGACGACGTCGAAGCCGTTCGGCACCGACGAGGCGCTGGTGCCGGCCACGCCGTTGACGAGCAGCCCGGTGACGGGGCGGCCGAGCAGCAGCGGCAGCCGGCAGGCCAGGGAGTGCGCGAGCGCGCGGTTGCGGCGGAAGTGCCCCAGGCCCTGGCTGTCGTGCGAGTAGAACACCGCGCGCAGCGGCTCGGTCGCGTGCGCCGTGGTCCGTGCCATCGTCCGCCTCCTCGTCTCCGGGCCGCCGGGGTGCGGCCTGGGGAAGAGTGAACTACCGCGGCATGAGGCGAAGATGACGTCCGCGTGAGAGTGCTCTCATGAAGGGCTCCGGCGGACCGGGGACCCCGGCGGCTCAGCTCTCGAAGCGGTAGCCGATGCCCCGCACCGTGCTGATCCGGCCGGCGCCGAGCTTGGTGCGCAGGTAGCGCACGTAGACGTCGACGACGTTGGAGGCCCCGGTCACCTCGTAGCCCCAGACCCGGTCGAGCAGCTGCTCGCGGCTGAGCACCTGGCCGGCGTGCTCCATCAGCTCGCGGGCCAGGGCGAACTCGCGGGCGGACAGCTCGACCGGCTCGCCGTCGACCACCGCGGTGTGCGCGACCAGGTCGAGGGTGACGCCGCCGGCCGAGACCTGCTGGGCCTCGGCGCCGTTGCCGCCGGCGGGGCGGCGCAGCCGCGCGCGGACCCGCGCGAGCAGCTCCTCGACGCGGAACGGCTTGGCCAGGTAGTCGTCGGCGCCGCTCTCGAAGCCGGAGACGGTGTCCTCCAGGGAGTCGCGCGCCGTGCACATGATCACCGGCACGGGGTCCTCCATCGTGCGCAGCATCCGCAGCACGGTGAAGCCGTCCATCCGCGGCAGCCCCACGTCGAGCACGACGAGGTCGACGTCGGCCTCGGCGACCGCCTCCAGCGCGGCCAGCCCGTCGCCCACCACGGTCGTCCGGTAGCCCGCCCCGCGCAGGCCGCGGTCGATGACCCGGGCGATCCCCTCTTCGTCCTCGACGACCAGGATGTGGTGCATCGCGCCAGGCTACCCAGCCGGTGCGTCCCCCTCATCCCGGTCACGGCGCTGATAGACGTCGGGTATGCCGTCCGCGTCATCGTCGACCTGCTCCTCCTCGGTGATCCTGCGGTAGTGGGCGTTGCGCGCGGTGAGGACGAGGGAGCCGACGACGGCGGCCACGAGCGAGGCGAGCAGGATCCCGACCTTGGCGCGGTCGCCCATGACGGTGCCGGTGCCGAAGCTGAGCTCGGCCACCAGCAGGGAGACGGTGAAGCCGATGCCGCCGAGCGCCGCGACGCCGACGACGTCGATCCAGCGCAGCGACGGGTCGAGCTCGGCGCGGGTCAGCCTGGTGATCGCCCAGGTGGTGCCGGTGATCCCGACCACCTTGCCCACGACGAGCCCGAGCACGATGCCGAGCGTGACGCCGGAGGCGACCGCGGCGGTCAGGCCGTCGAGACCGCCGACGGCCACGCCCGCCGAGAAGAAGGCGAAGACCGGCACGGCGACCCCCGCCGACAGCGGCCGCAGCCGGTGCTCGAAGATCTCGGCCAGCCCGTGGACGCCCTCGCCCGTCGGTTCGCCGGCCTCGGCGCGCAGCCGGGCGGGCACGGTGAAGCCGAGGACGACGCCGGCGATCGTCGCGTGGATCCCCGAGGCGTGCACCAGCGCCCAGAAGACGATGGCGACCGGCAGCAGGATCAGCCAGGCCGGCACCGCCCGGTAGCGGAAGAGCAACCTCCGACGGCGCGCCAGCACGGCATACAGGGCGAGCGGCAGCAGCGACCACAGCAGCATCTGCACCTGGATCCCGGAGGAGTAGACGAGGGCGATGATGAGGATCGCGATGAGGTCGTCCACGACGGCCAGGGTGAGCAGGAAGATTCGCAGGGCGGAGGGCAGGTGGGAGCCGATGATGGCCAGCACGGCCACCGCGAAGGCGATGTCGGTCGCGGTCGGGATCGCCCAGCCGACGAGCGCCTCCGGGCTGGCGCGGTTGACCAGGAGGTAGATCAGGGCCGGCACGACGACGCCGCCGACGGCCGCGGCGACCGGCACCACGGCGCGGTCCCAGCGGCGCAGGTCGCCGATCATGACCTCCCGCTTGAGCTCGAGGCCGACCAGGAAGAAGAAGATGGCCAGGAGCCCGTCGGAGGCCCAGGCGCCGAGGGTCAGCTCCAGGTGCCAGGGCGCGTGGCCGACCTCGGTGTCGCGCAGCGCGACGTAGGTCTCGGCCCAGGGGGAGTTGGCCCAGACCACGGCGACCGTCGCGGCGGCCACGAGGAGGAGGCCCCCGACCGTCTCCTTGCGCAGGATCTCCGCGATCCGGACGGTCTCGGCGTAGCTGCCGCGCCCCAGCGTGGTGGGGCGGGCGGGCGGCTGCTGGTCGGTCGACATCGGTGTCTCTTCCGGGGGCTCGGCGACAGGACCGCCGACCAGACTTCCCGGCACACCGCGCTCCACTGTAGCGACCGGCAAGCGCGCGGCAAGTGCGGCGGACCAGCGTGGACCCATGACGTCCGTCACCACGCCGGCCCCATGAGGGTCGAGCTCCTGGGGGTCCGCGGCTCGACCCCGACGCCCGGCGCCACCTACGTCCGGTTCGGCGGCGAGACGTCCTGCGTGGCCCTGTGCCACGACGGCGAGCCCGATCCGAGCCTGGTCCTCGAGGCGGGCACCGGCCTGCGGCAGCTCAGCGCCCGCCTGACCGGACCCGCCTACCGCGGCGCGATCGCGCTGAGCCACCTGCACTGGGACCATCTGCAGGGGCTGGCGTTCTTCGCCAAGGGCGACCACCCGGAGGCCGACGTCGACCTCCTGGTGCCCGCCCAGCTCGGCCGGTCGGGCGTCGACCTGCTCTCCCTCGTGATGCGGCCGCCGGGGTTCCCGATCGGGCCGGACGGCCTGTTGGGCTCCTGGCGCTTCCGGGCGGTGGAGCCGGGGCCGTGCACCGCCGGCGGCTTCGAGGTGCTCGCCTTCGACGTCACGCACAAGGGGGGCCGGACCTTCGGCTACCGCGTCGCCGACGCCTCCGGGAGCCTGGCCTACCTGCCCGACCACACCGCGCACGAGCGTCCGCCCTGGCTGGCCGAGGTGCTGGCCGGCGTGGACGTCCTCGTCCACGACGCCCAGTTCCTGCCCGCCGAGACCGCGACGGCCCGGGCCTACGGCCACTCCACCGTCGAGGAGGCCCTGGAGCTGGCGCAGGAGGCCGGCGCTGGACGCCTCGTGCTCTTCCACCACTCCCCCACCCGCACCGACGACCAGCTGGACCGGATCGAGGAGTCGCTGCACGGCATACCGGGGACCGTCGTCGCGCGGGACGGGATGGTGCTCGAGCTGGGCGGCGGGCGGTGATGGGGACCGACGGGCTGCGGCCCTACGTCCCGGACCTCGCCGCCGAGTGGCTGCTGGAGACTCCCGGGGCGCTGCACCGCGCGGTCGAGGGCAGCATGGTGATGGCCGACATCTCCGGCTTCACCCCGCTGACCGAGCGGCTGACCCGGCTGGGGGTGGTCGGCTCCGAGGAGCTCAGCGACATCCTCGACTCGACCTTCGCCGCACTGCTCGACCAGGCCCGTCCCGAGGGGGCGGACCTGCTCAAGTGGGGCGGCGACGCCGTCCTGCTCCTCTTCCGCGGTCCCGACCACGCGTCCCGGGCGGTGCGGGCGTCCCTCGGTATGCGGCGCACGCTCCGCTTGGTCGGCCGGACGCGCTCGTCCGCGGGCCAGGTCCGGCTGCGGATGTCGGTCGGCGTCCACAGCGGCAGCTTCGACCTCTTCCTCGTCGGCGACCCCGGGGAGCACCGTGAGCTGGTCGTCGCCGGGCCGGCGTCGACCCGCGTGGCCGAGCTCGAGTCGGCCGCGGACGCCGGCCAGGTGGCCGTCAGCCCCCGCACCGCCCGGCTGCTGCCGCCCTCGACGGTGGCGGCGGACCCGGGCGGCCTGCTGCTCGTGCGCCGCGCCCCCCACGGCACGTCCTCCCGGGCGTCCCCCGACGGTACGACCGACGGCGTGGACGTGGGCGTGCTGCTGCCGCCGCCGCTGCGCGAGCACCTCCGGTCCGGCGCCCGTGAGCCGGAGCACCGTGCCGTGGCCGTCGCGTTCGTGGAGTTCTCCGGCGTCGACGCCCTCCACCGCGAGCGCGGGACCGCGGCCCTGGGGGCGGCGCTCGACGACCTCGTGCGCCGGGTCCAGGAGGCCTGCCGCCGGGACGGCGTGACCTTCCTGGAGAGCGACATCAACCGGGACGGCGGCAAGATCATGCTCGTCTGCGGCGCGCCGCGGCGGGCCGAGGACGTCGAGGCCCGGATCGTGCGCGCGGTGCGGGACGTCGTCGACCTCGACGGTCCGCTGCGGCTCCGGGCGGGGATCAACCGCGGCAGGGTCTTCGCCTCGGACTTCGGCCCGGACTTCCGCCGGACCTACTCGGTCAAGGGCGACGCGGTCAACCTGGCCGCGCGGG
>QEUR01000345.1 GCA_003577095.1 Acidobacteriota bacterium | reverse complement strand
GGAAGACTGACGACCCTGGGAAGACTGACGACCCCGCAGGACGCGACGAGGGGCGAGGAGCGACGCGCTCCTCGCCCCTCGTCCGTCCGGGTCGGCGTCGTCGTCGCCCTGCTCGCGGCGATCGCGGCTGCCGGGTCATGGTGGGGGTGGGGCGAACTCGGGCCGGATGCCCGCCTCGAGCCGGGCATCGTGGTGCCTCTCGTGGGTCTGGGGATCGGCGGCGTGCTGCTGCGTGAGCGCAACCTTGGCCCGCACCTCGGCGTCTCGGTCATCTCGGTCGTGCTCGCGGCCGCGGTCGCTCTGACCGGCCCGGCGGGCGCCGCCCTCGTGGGTCTGGTCTCGCACCTGGCCGACGTGCGGCGGCAGAGTCTACGCACCCGCCTCTTCAACTCTTCGATGGCGGCCGCCATCGGTGCCGTCGGCGGAGTGGTCTACCTGGCCGTGGCCGGGCACCTGGCCGTCGAGCCGGTGCGGTCGGGGCCGCTACTCGCCGTCGGGATCCCGCTCCTGCTCGCCCACACGGCGATGACGCTGGTCAACGCCCTGTCGATAGGCCTGATGTCCGCCGCCGTGCGCGGAAGCCGGGTGCTGCCGGCCGCGGTCGGTGCCCTGCGCAGCCTGGGCTGGGGCGTGCTGACCCACCTCATCGTCGGCTTCCTCTTCGTGGTGCTGTGGACCTCGGCCGGTCTGGGCGTGCTGAGCGCCATCTTCATCCTGGGCCCGCTCGTCGTCGCGCACTGGTCGATCGGCCGCGAGGCGCTGGCCCGTCGTGAGCACCAGGAGACGGTGGCCACCTTCGTGGCGGCGCTCGAGGAAGCCGACCCGGTCTCCGCGGGCCACGCCACCCGCGTCGCGCAGCTGGCCGACCTGATGGGCGGGGTGCTCGGGCTCAGCGGGCAGCAGGCCGAGGGTCTGCACTTCGCGGCCCTCCTGCACGACATCGGTCTGGTGACCGTGCGCACCCAGCTACCGGCCGATCCCGAGCTGGATCAGACCGCCTACCTCAGCGCGATCAGCGCGCACCCCGAGGCCGGCGTCGCGGTGCTGCGCGGTCTGGACTTCCTCACCGGCGCCCTGCCGGCGATCGCCCACCACCACGAGCGCTACGACGGGAAGGGCTACCCGGCCGGCCTCGAGGGTGAGCAGATCCCGCTCGCCGCCCGGATCATCGCGGTCGCCGACGCCTACGACGCGCTCGCCGGACGGCGCGCGAGCAGGCCGGCGACGGCCGCCCAGGTGCTCGAGGAGCTGCGTTCCCGCGCCGGGACCCAGCTCGACCCCGCCGTGGTCGACGCGCTCGCCGAGGCGCTGACGCGCCGACCGGGCGCCGTCCCGGGGCACGCGACCGGGCCGCTGGACGACGGCGGTTCCGTGGCGGACGCGGAAGGGGAGCCGGCGCCGACCGCCGTCGACCACGACCACCCCGCCGTGAGCGACACCTTCGCCGCCTGGCAGCCCGAGCAGTCGGTGGCACCGTGGCGCTGACACCGCTGCTGGCCGCCGTCGCCCTGGTCGCCATGGTCGTCGGGGATGCCTGGCGGGTCTCCGTGCCGGGCCTGGGCAGCGACG
>QEUR01000070.1 GCA_003577095.1 Acidobacteriota bacterium | reverse complement strand
CCCACGGCATACGCCCAGCGCCACGGGGTGACCAGCAGGGCGGCGGTGACCAGCTCGACCACGGCGAGGGCGCGGGGCACGACGCGGTGGCCGAGGAAGGAGGGCAGGCGCAGCACCCGGATCATGCTGGCGGTGGAGCCGGGGTCGCCGAGCTTGGCGATGCCGCTGAGCACCAGCACGGCCGCGAGCGTCAGCGGGGCGAGCGAGAGCGCGGTCGGCACGACCTCAGGGTACGTGACAGGTCATGGATCACACGACCTGCTCCAGGAGCCCGCTGTCCACGTCGTAGATGAAGCCGCCAACCTGCGCCCGGCCGCGGATCAGCGGGTGGCTGGTGACCCGCCGGACGTCCTCGAACAGCGCGGCGCGCTGGTCCCTGACCACGTGGAAGTGCTGCCACCAGGCGTCCTGCCCGGAGATCTCGGTGATCCTGGCGCGCAGCTCGTCCTCCGACATCGTCGTCATCGCGCACCGGGTGTGCGGGACGACCAGGATGCGCTCGACGTTGAGCAGGTGGACGCTGAGCACGAGCGCCTCGAGGGCAGCCTCGGTGATCCGCCCACCGGGGTTGCGGAAGATCTTGGCGTCGCCGTGGGTCAGCCCGACCAGCTGCAGCGGCTCGATCCGCGAGTCCATGCAGGTCACGATGGCCACGCCGGCGCGCGCGATGCCGTCGAAGCCGTCGAGGTCGTTCTCGGCGGCGTAGCGTGCGTTGGCCTCCAGCAGGTCGGCGAAGGGGCCGGCGTCCTGGTCGGTCTCGGGTGTCGTGCTCACGGATGGCCTCTCTGTGGACGGGGTGTCCTTCGCAGGGTAGACCCGCCGGGTCAGGACAGGTCGGCGCGGGTCGGCGCGGCGGCTCCGGCGCGGGCGACCGTCCAGGAGGCGCAGGCCACGGCGCGGCGCAGGGCGTCGGCCACGTCGTCGAGGTCCGCGCGGCGCAGACGCTCACGGGCCTCCACCGAGCCGAGGAGTCCGGCGTCGAGCAGCCCGCTGAGCAGGCCGGCCATGAAGGAGTCCCCGGCACCGACGGTGTCCACCACCGCGACGGTGGCCGGCTCGAGCTCGACGGTGACGTCCGGGCCGGACAGGTGCGCGAGCGCGCCCTCCGCGCCGCGGGTCACGACCACGAGGGAGGGCCCGAGCCGTCCCCACAGCGCCGCCACCTCGTCCGCGCCGACGTCACCGCCGTAGAGCCACTCGACGTCCTCGGCGGAGGCCTTGACCACGTCGCTGCGGCCGACGCACTCCTCGATCCGGGCGCGCACCTCGTGCGGGCTGCCCATGATGGTCGGACGGCAGTTGGGGTCGTAGGAGACGGTCGCGCCGGCCCGGGCCCGCGACATCGTCGACAGCACGACCGAGGCACCGGGCTCGAGGGTGGCCGCGACCGAGCCGGTGTGCAGGTGCCCGACCCCGTGCAGGTCCTGCGGCCCCACCTCCCAGAGCAGGTCGAAGCGGTAGCTCGCCACCCCCTCCGCGTCCAGGTGCGCGGTGGCCGTCGAGGTCCGCGGCGCGCCGGTCGAGCCGGGCGTCAGGACCACGTCGGCGTCGAGCAGGTGCTCACGCACCCGACGTCCGTTCTCGTCGTCCCCGAGGTATGCGGTGAGCCGGCTGTCGTGGTCGAGCGAGGCCAGGCCGACGGCCACGTTGGCGGGGGAGCCGCCGACGTACGAGGTCCGACCGCCTCCGTCGTGCGGGACGACGACGTCGACCAGGGCCTCGCCCAGGGTGAGCACCGCGGTCTGGTCGGGCCCGTGGGCGGTGGCGCGCTGCATACCCGTCCTCGTGGTCAGTGGTGGGCGTCCGGGGACAGCGCGTCGGCGATCCTCGCCACCTTGTCGAGGCGGTGGTGGGAGATGATCTCGCGGATGGTGCCGGACTTGGACCGCATGACCATCGAGTTGGTCTTGGCCGAGCCCGAGCCGTAGCGCACCCCGCTGAGCAGCTCACCGGTGGTGATGCCGGTCGCCACGAAGAAGCAGTTGTCGCCGGTGACGAGGTCGTCGGTGGACAGCACCCGGTCCAGGTCGTGGCCGGCGTCGATCGCCTTCTGGCGCTCCTCGTCGTCCTTGGGCCACAGCTTGCCCTGGATGACACCGCCCATCGCCTTCATCGCGCAGGCGGTGATGATGCCCTCCGGGGTGCCGCCGATGCCGATGAGCATGTCGACCGACGACTCCTCGCGCGCCGCGGCGATCGCGCCCGCGACGTCGCCGTCGGTGATGAAGCGCAGCCGGGCGCCGGCCTCGCGGACCTCGGCGGTGTAGCGCTCGTGCCGGGGACGGTCGAGCATGATGACGGTCAGGTCGTCCACGAAGCGCTTCTTCGCCTTGGCGATGCGCCGCAGGTTCTCCCGGATCGGCAGCCGGATGTCGACGCGGTCGGCGACGTCGTGGCCGACGACCAGCTTGTCCATGTAGAAGACCGCCGAGGGGTCGTACATCGTGCCGCGCTCGGACACGGCCATGACGGCGATCGAGTTGTCCATGCCCTTGGCGGTCGGGGTGGTGCCGTCGATGGGGTCGACCGCGACGTCCACCTGCGGTCCGGTCCCGTCGCCGACCCGCTCGCCGTTGTAGAGCATCGGCGCCTCGTCCTTCTCCCCCTCGCCGATCACGACGACGCCGTCCATCGCGACCGAGGAGATGACCTTGCGCATCGCCTCCACGGCGGCGTTGTCGGCGAGGTTCTTGTCGCCCCGCCCCACCCAGCGGCCCGCGGCCAGCGCGGCCGCCTCGGTGACGCGGACCAGCTCCATCGCCAGGTTGCGGTCGGGGAGCACCTGCTCGGTGCTCGGGCGCGGGGCGGCGGGCTGGGGGGTGGTCATGGGGGCGGGACTCCTTCGTCGACGGCGCTTCCCCCGCAGCCTACCGGTCCGGCGTGCCGTCGGCACCGGCGCGGATGCGACCATGGAGGGGTGAGCGAACCCACCATGACGAGCAGCGACAAGGGCGCCCCGGAGGGTGCCGCGGCGCCCGACCCGGCCGAGGGCCGGCGCCGGCGTCTCGCCTCCTACTCGGTACAGAACATGGTGTGGTCGGTGCTGGCCGTGGGTGCGGTCGTGCTGGCCTGGTGGTCGCTGACCTTCAACCCCTCGGAGTCCCAGCGGCGTGCCCCCGTGGTCTCCCAGACGGTGCCCTACGTCGTCCAGGAGGCGCCCTGGCCGGTGTGGGTGCCGGACCCCGGGCAGGGCTGGACGCCGACGGTGGTCAGCTACGAGCCCCTGGAGCAGGTGCAGACCTGGCACGTCTCCTACGTCTCCCCGGACGGGGAGTATGTCGCGCTCCACCAGGCTGCGGACGTCACCGACGCGTGGCTCACCGCGGTCCTCGGGTCCGCGGTGCCGGACGGGCAGGTCTCCCTGGGCGGCCCGGAGGGGCAGCAGGTCTGGGAGGAGCTCACCGGCGAGGTGGACAGCAACGCCGAGCACGCCTACCTGCTGGGTCCCGAGGTGACCGGTGGGAGCACCGTGGTGCTGCACGGCACGGCGGACCAGGAGGAGTTCGAGGAGATCCTGGACACGGTCACGGCGCAGGAGTAGGCAGCGCCGGCCCCCGTGGGGCGCGACCTTCCTTGCCGTGAGCCTCCCGCTAGGAGCCCTCGGTGCCCTCCTCCTGAGCGTCCTCCTCCGGGGTCCCCTCCTCCGGGGTGCCGCCGCCGCTCTCCTCGCCGGCGCCGCCTCCCGCCCCGGCGCCGCGGTCCAGGGTCTCCTGGGCGAGGTCGAGCTTGGCCTGGCAGTGGGCGGCCAGCTGCTCGCCGCGCTCCCACAGCAGCATGGCCTCCTCCAGCGGCACGGTGCCCGACTCGATCCGGGCGACCAGCGCGACGAGCTCGTCGCGCGCCTGCTCGTAGGTCAGCTCGCTCACCGGCGCGGCACCTGCTGGGGTCTGCGTCATCCCGCCAGCCTAACGGCCGGTCCGGACGGGCCTTCGCCGGCGACCTCAGCGAGGACCACCGGGCGGGCCGGTGCCGAGGTGCCGGTCCGGCAGACGGGTCCTGACGTGGTCACCGGGTCGACCGCCCCGGGCCGACGTGAGGAGAAGGAGCGAGGATGAGCCGCCGCCCTCGACCGGGCCGACGCGTTCCGACCGCCTGCCAGGGAACGGGCGTCAGTCGCGGGCGAGCACGGGGCGCACGGCGAAGTCGCCCCTCGCCACCGTCACCCGCAGCACCTCGTCGGCGGCGATCTCCTCCCGGTCGCGCACGATGGCACCGTCGCGGTGCCGCACGACCGCGTAGCCCCGCTCGAGGGTCTGCTGGGGAGACACCGCCCGGAGGTGGCGCACCAGCCCCGCCGTGCGATCGAGCTCACGGCCCAGCCGGTCCTCGGCGCACCGCCGTGCCCGCGCGCGCAGGCTCTCGATCTCGGCGCGGTGCTGGGCGACGATCGCCGCCCGGTCGGCCATCACCGGCCTGCTCATCAGGCCCGAGATCCGGTCGCGCTCGGTGGCGACGCGGCGCAGCATCGCCTGCCGCGCGCGGCGGCGCACCGTCGCCAGGCCCTGCAGCTCGTCGGCCACGTCCGGGACCACCGCCGCGGCGGCGTGCGTGGGCGTCGAGGCGCGCAGGTCGGCGACGAAGTCGAGCAGCGGGGTGTCGGTCTCGTGCCCGATGGCCGAGACGACCGGGGTCCGCGCCTCGGCGACGGCGCGGACCAGGGCCTCGTTGCTGAACGGCAGGAGGTCCTCGAAGGAGCCGCCTCCGCGCGCCACGACGATCACCTCGACCTCCGGGTGCGCGTCCAGCTCCCGCAGCGCCGCGGTGACGGCGGTGACGGTGTCGGCACCCTGGACCGCGACCTGGCGCACCTCGACCCGCGCGGCCGGCCACCGGCGGTGCACGCCGGCCAGCACGTCCCGCTCGGCCGCCGTCGCCCTGCCGGTGATGAGGCCGATGCGGGCGGGCAGGAACGGGAGCGGGCGCTTGCGGGCGGCGTCGAAGAGCCCCTCGCTGCGGAGCAGCTGCTTGAGGTGCTCCAGGCGCGCGAGCAGCTCGCCGACGCCGACGTGCCGCATCTGCCGGGCCTCGAGCTGCAGCGTGCCGCGCTTGGTCCAGAAGGTCGGCTTGGCGTGGACGACCACCCGTGCGCCCTGCTGCGGCGGCGAGGGCATGGCGTCCAGCGCCCCGGTCGGGATGGCGACCGACAGGGACATGTCGACGTCGGTGTCGCGCAGCGTGAGGAAGGCGGTCTTCATCCCCGGGCGGCGGTTGAGCTGGACGATCTGCCCCTCCACCCACAGCGGCGACATCCGGTCGACGTAGTCGCTGATCTTCATCGACAGCGTGCGCACCGGCCAGGGCGAGGACGCGGTGGTCTCCCGCGCGGTCGGGGGCAGCGAGGTCGAGGTCACGTCCTTAGCCTAGGGAGCGTGGACGACATCCTCGCGCAGCCCCGCCTCGTGCTCGTGCACGGGACCAGGATGGACGCCCGCCAGTGGGAGCCCTACCGAAGGCTGCTGCCTGGCGTGGAGATGGTCCCCGTCGACCTGCCGGGGCACGGCAGCCGGCTGGGGGAGAGGTTCACCACGGACGCCGCCGTCGCCGTCATCGCCGAGGCCGTCGAGGGTGCCGGTCCCGGGCGCCGGGTCGTGCTCGCCGGCCACAGCCTCGGGGGCTACATGGCCACGGTATATGCCGCGCGCCGGCCGGGTCACCTCGCCCGCCTCGTGCTCGTGGGCGCGACCGCCGACCCCGCCAGCCGGCTCTCGGGCCTCTACCGCGGGTTCGCCAGGGTGCTGCCCCGCGTCGGGGCCGAGCGGATGGCGCGGGCGGTCAACCGCCTGATGCGCTGGCTCGGTGCCCGCGGGGAGACCGCGGCGTCGCTGCCGGGCGGCGAGGCCTACGCCGCGCTGCCCGACGCCTGGCAAGCGGTGATGGACGACTGCGGGCCGCAGCTGCTCGGGGAGGTCGACTGCCCGGTGCTCATCGTCAACGGCGGGCTGGACCAGATGCGCGTCCACCAGCAGCGCTACGCCTCCGCGGCCCGCGAGGCGAGGGTCGTCACAGTGCCGCACGCCACGCACCTGCTCCCGCTCACCCACCCGGAGGAGCTGGCCGCGCTGCTGCTCGAGGCCACCGCTCCCGGCCCGGGCCCGGACACGTTGCCTACCATGGAGCGGTGACCACCTCCCCAGCCACCGTGCCGACCGACGTCCTGACGCCAGCGCCCGGCACCCCGGGCGGCAGGCGCGTCCTGCTGGCCGCTCCACGCGGCTACTGCGCGGGCGTGGACCGGGCGGTGGTGACGGTCGAGAAGGCGCTGGAGCTCTACGGCGCGCCGGTCTACGTCCGCAAGGAGATCGTCCACAACAAGCACGTCGTCCGGACCCTGGAGCGGCGCGGGGCGGTCTTCGTGGAGGAGACCGACGAGGTCCCCGAGGGTGCCAGGGTCATCTTCTCCGCCCACGGCGTGAGCCCGGCCGTGCACCGCGAGGCGGAGCGGCGCTCGCTGCGGACCATCGACGCCACCTGCCCTCTCGTGACCAAGGTGCACCGCGAGGCGGTGCGCTTCGCCGCCGACGACCGGACGATCCTGCTCATCGGGCACGACGGTCACGAGGAGGTCGAGGGCACCGCCGGGGAGGCCCCGGACCACACGATCCTGGTGGAGAGCCCCGAGGACGCCGACGTCGTGCAGGTGCCCGACCCCGAGCGCGTGGTCTGGCTCTCCCAGACCACCCTGTCGGTCGACGAGACGATGGAGACGGTCCGCCGCCTGCGCGAGCGCTTCCCGGCGCTGCAGGACCCGCCGAGCGACGACATCTGCTACGCCACCCAGAACCGCCAGGTCGCGGTGAAGCAGATGGCCCCCGAGTGCGACCTGGTGATCGTGGTCGGCTCCCAGAACTCCTCCAACTCCAGGCGGCTGGTCGAGGTGGCGGTCGAGCACGGGGCCCGCGACGGGCACCTGGTCGACTACGCCGAGGAGATCGACGAGGAGTGGCTGCAGGGCGTGGGCACGGTGGGCGTCACCAGCGGTGCGAGCGTGCCCGAACTGCTCGTGCGCGAGGTCCTGGAGTGGCTGGCGGCCCGCGGCTACGAGGACGTCCAGGCGGTCACCGCCGCCGAGGAGTCCATCCTGTTCGCCCTGCCCACCGAGCTGCGCCGCGACCTCAAGGCAGCCGGCCACGACGTCAAGAAGTTCCGCCACGACCCCGGCGGCCTGCGCTGAGGACCTGACCGACCCCCTCGGGGGTCGACCGTCACGACGAGGGGCCCCCGCCGACGGCGGGGGCCCCTCGTGCGGTCCGGTGGGTGTCAGCCGACGTACCCGCCGATCCACGCCAGGTCGTCGGCGGTGTCGATGCGGTAGACGCCGCTGGAGCCCGCGCAGGTCTCGTTCACCCCGAAGGAGGTGACCGCGACGACGGTGCTGGTGCCCTCCACGAAGGTCGGCCCGCCGGAGTCGCCGGAGCAGGTGCCGCCGGTGTGCGCGTTGCTGCTGAGCACGACGTAGCTGTCCTGGCCCTTCCCGGCGTCGAACTGGCGGTTGTTCACCAGCTCACCCCCGGCGCGCAGCTTGATCCACAGCCCCTCGTCCTGGCGGGCGTTGTTGTTGTCCGACGGCTCGGACTTGCCGCGGGTCGGCATCGACCACTGGAGTCCGTAGCCGACCGTGACGTAGGAGTCGCGGTCCTTCTTCCGGGTGGCCAGCTGTCCGTCCCAGTAGCCCAGCTCGGGGAGCGTGCCGTACTGGTCGAAGCCCGCGCCGTCGTTGAGGACGATCTCGTCGACGATCCCGGCGTCGTGCAGGTAGAAGGCCGCGTCGTCGTACTCGGGGTGGCTGACCGCCTGGAGGCTGTAGGCGTCGGCGTTGACCATCGCGTCGTCGAAGAGGCGGAAGTCCGCGCCGGTCAGGTGGTCGATGTCGTCGTCGTACCAGATCGCCACGGCCTCGGCGCCGTAGGTGCAGTGCCCGGCGGTGAGGAAGGTGTCCACGTCCAGCTGGGTGCCGGTGCAGCGCCAGCCGGCCACCAGCTCCTCGTCGCCGTCGCCGTCGACGTCGGCGGAGACGTAGGCGATCATCATGCCGACGTAGGGGTGCGCCCCGTCGTCGGGCTCGCCGTACTTGATCGCGGCGGCGGGCAGGGCGGTGGCGGCCACGGTGGCCAGGCCGGCCGCGGTGGCCAGCAGGGTGCGGGTGCGCATGGAGGGGTCCTTGTCGGTCGCAGTGGTGAAGCGCGCCCCGAGCCGCGCCAGGGGGCACAAAGGTACTTCAGGTGCGGCGGGTGCGCGCGCCCATGCGCGACGTGCCTCACATGCCGGCCGCCTCGTCGAGCTCGTCGCGCCGGGGCGTCGCCGCCTCCAGCTCACCGGCCAGCAGCTCGCGGCTCGTCAGCGGGCGCGGAGCTGCCCGGAGCGGCTCCGGCCCGTCCACGGCCTCCTCCGCCAGGCCGAGCTCGTGCATGCGGCGGGTCGTGACGAGCACGCGCGACTCGAGCGTGCCCACCAGGTGGTTGTAGCTCTCCACCGAGCGCCGCAGCGAGGAGCCCATCGCCCCGAGGTGGCGGCCCACCGTCCCGAGCCGCTGGTGCAGCTCGGTGCCCAGCCGCAGCAGCTGCTGGGCGTTGGCGGTCAGCGCCTCCTGCTGCCAGGCCAGCGCCGTGGCCCGCAGCACCGCCAGCAGGGTCGCGGGGGACGCGAGCACCACGCGCCGGGACTGCGCGTGGTCGTAGAGGTCGGGCTCGGCACGCAGCGCGGCGGCCAGCACCGCGTCGCTCGGCACGAAGCAGACCACCAGCTCCGGGGAGCTGGGGAAGGCGCTCCAGTAGTCCTTGCCGGCCAGCACCTCCACGTGCCCCCGCAGCGCCCGGGCGTGGTCGCGCAGCAGCCGCGCCGCCTCGTCCGCCGGCACGTCATCCCCCTGGGCACGCAGGTAGGCGGTGAGCGGCGCCTTGCTGTCGATGACCAGGCTCTTGCCGCCGGGCAGGTGGACCACGGCGTCCGGACGGACGCGTGCGTCGTGCCGGGTGAGGGCGCTGACCTGCTCGTCGAAGTCGCAGCGCTCGAGCATGCCCGCGTGCTCGAGCACGCGGCGCAGCTGGACCTCGCCCCAGGTGCCGCGGGTGCCCGAGGAGTTGAGCGCGCCGGACAGGGCCGCCGTCTGCCGGTGCAGGGCCCTGGCCTGCTCGGCGACGTCCGCCAGCTGCACGCCCACCTCGCCGAACTGCCGTGACCGGTCGCGCTCCAGGACCCGCACCTGCTCCTCCACGCGGCGCAGGGCCTGCCCCAGCGGCGCGAGCTGCGACGCGGACTCGCGCTCCTGTGCCAGGGCGTCGTCCAGCCCCCGGGCCTGGCGGGCCCAGCCGTCCCGCTCGGCCTCGGCCCTGGCCAGGCGCGCCACCAGCGTCGAGCGCGTCAGCGCGGCTCCGAGGGCGGCCCCGGCCAGGAGGGCGACGGCGACTGTCAGCGCGACGAGGAGCACGACCTGCCAGGTGAGCGTCTGCATACCGGCGAGGATGCCAGCGACCCCCGACAGACCTCGTCCGGGCGGGCCGCGCGGTGCCGTGACCACATCGTGACCTGACCGCCGTTGACACGGCGGCGGCCGGCCTGCCACAGTATTGCCGAAACATGAATCACCTTTCATGTTCGTTAGCCACGAAGGAGTGTCCGGTGAACCGCACCCGACTGATAGCTCTCATGTCCACCGCCGCGGTCCTGGCTGTCGCCGGGTGCGCGCCCTCCACGACCGACTCCGCCGACGGGGCGACCGACGCCGGTGCCTCCGCCAGCGAGGAGGCCGGCGGCGAGGAGGCCGGCGGCACCGTCGACGTCGGCATCATCTACTCCGAGACCGGCCCGCTGGCCGCCTACGGCGAGCAGTACAAGCAGGGGCTGGAGGCCGGCATCGACTACGCCACCGACGGCACCGGCGAGGTGGACGGCACCACGATCGAGATCACCTACCGCGACGACGCGGGCAACCCGGACACCGCCGTGGCCGCGGCCAAGGACCTCATCGGTCAGGGCTACCAGATCCTGGGCGGCACGGTCGTCTCCGGCATCGCGATCGCGATGGCCGAGCAGGCGGAGCAGAACCAGATTCTCTACATCTCCGGCCCGGCCGCCACCGACGCGATCACCGGCGCCAACGACTACACCTTCCGCTCCGGCCGGCAGAGCCTGCAGGACGTGGCCACCGCCGGCGCGATGCTGGGCGACGAGGGTGGCAAGGTCGTCGTCCTCGCCCAGGACAACGCCTTCGGCCAGGGCAACCTGGCGGCGGTCGAGGCGGTCATCGGCGCGCAGGGCGCCGAGGTGGACAGCGTGCTCGTCCCGGAGGACGCCACCGAGTTCACCGGCTTCGCCCGCCAGGTCGTCGACGCCGACCCGGACCTGATCTTCGTCGCCTGGGCCGGCGCCACGGCCGGCAACATGTGGCAGTCGCTGGACCAGCAGGACGTCTTCGACGCCGCCCCGGTCGTGACCGGCCTGGCCGACAGCGCGACCTTCGGCGCCTACGGCCCGATCGGCGAGAAGATCAGCTTCCTGTCGCACTACTTCCCGGGTGCGGCCGACAACGAGGTCAACCAGGCCCTGATCGACCACGTCACCGAGGCCGGCGGCACGCCGGACCTGTTCACCCCCGACGGGTTCGTGGCCGGCCAGATGATCGTGCACGCGATCGCCGAGGGCAACGGCGACGTCAACGCGATGATCGGCGCGCTCGAGGGCTGGGAGTTCGAGGGCCCGAAGGGCACCACGACGATCCGCGAGAGCGACCACGCCCTGCTCCAGCCGATGTTCAGCGCCAAGCTGGTCAAGGACGGGGACGACTGGAAGCCCGAGCTCATCGACACCTTCACCGCCGACCAGGTCGCCCCGCCGGAGGCGTCCAGCAAGTGACCGACGTCACCACCGACCACGGCGAGGGGGCGGCCGGCACCGCCGCCGCCCCCGCGCTGGAGGTCAAGGACCTGTCCCTGAGGATCGGCGGTGCGCAGATCCTCCAGGACGTGAGCTTCGCCGTGCCGACCGGCCAGATCGTCGGCGTGATCGGCCCCAACGGGGCCGGCAAGACCACGCTGTTCAACCTGGTCTCCGGCGTCCTGACGCCGACCTCGGGGTCGGTCCACCTCGACGGGGAGGACATCACCGGGCGGTCGATCACCCAGCGGGCGACGGCGGGTCTGGGGCGCACCTTCCAGACGTCCTCGCTCTTCCCGCGGCTCACGGTGGAGGAGAACGTCCGGCTCGCCGCCCAGGTCAGGGAGGGCGGCGCTCTGTCCCTCACCCGCTTCCCCCGCCGCTCCGACGCGGCCTCGACGAGGGCGCGCGAGCTGCTCGAGGAGGTCGGGCTGAGCCACCGCACCGGTCACGCCGCCGGCGACCTGCCGCACGGCGACAAGCGCAAGCTGGAGATCGCCATGCTGCTGGCCACCGACCCCTCGGTCGTCCTGCTGGACGAGCCGATGGCGGGCGTCGCCTCCGGCGACGTCGCCGGCCTCACCGAGGTCATCCGCAGCCTGCACCGCGACCACGGCCGGACCGTCCTGATGGTCGAGCACCACATGGAGGTGCTGCTGGGCCTGGTCGAGCGGGTCGCGGTCCTGCACTTCGGCCACCTGCTCACCATCGACACGCCGGAGGCCGTGATGGCCGAC
>QEUR01000069.1 GCA_003577095.1 Acidobacteriota bacterium | reverse complement strand
TCCGCATCATGAAGGAGCAGTCTCCGCGCGGCGGGCGCACGGCTGCACTACCACGGCGACTTCGACTGGGCAGGGGTCGCGATGGCCGACGACGTGGTGCGCCGGTTCGGCGCCCGACCCTGGCGGATGTCGGCCGACGACTACCTCGCCCTGCCCGCCAGGCTCCCCCTCGGCGGCAGGCCGGTCGAGGCGTCCTGGGACCCTGAGCTCACCGCGGCGATGGCGCAGCGCGGCCTGGCCGTGCACGAGGAGGCCGCCCTGCCGGAGCTGGTGCACGCCCTCGCCGAGCTGGGGCCGTGAGCAAGCCCCCGGAACCGCGGGGATCTCGCTGATCAGCCCAGGAGGACCTCGCCGCGGATCGTCGTGGTCACGCGTCCACCGACCCAGAGCACGTCGCCCTGCTGCTCGACGGACACCCGGCCGTCGCGCCGCAGGCGGGCGCCCTGCCCGGCGACGTAGCGCGTCGGGAGCCGGCCGGCGGCCACGAGCCACTGCCCGATGCCGGCGTTGAGGCTGCCGGTGACCGGGTCCTCGACGAGCGCGCCGCCGTCGCGGAAGAAGGCCCGGACCTCGACGTCCTTACCGACCTCGGCGGGGTCCGGCCACCGGCCGACGACGCCGAGCGCCAGACCGATCGCCCCGACCTGCGGTCCGGGTGCCACGAAGTGCTCGGCGACCGGCTCCAGCGCCAGCACGGCCTCGGCGTCGGCCAGCTCCACGCCGATCCAGCCGGGGCCGTTGTCGATCCACTCCATCGCGAGGACGTCGTCGGGCCCGACGCCGAGCGCGGCCCGGACGGTGGCGGTGAGGTCGGCGTCGACCGGCCCCGAGCGCACGAGCGGCGGTGCGGCGAAGGCGAGCTGCGGCTCGAGGTGCACCTCGACGAGGCCGGCGCCGCACTCCTGCACGACGCGGTCGGGGTGCGTGGGCCGCCCGCCAGCCTCCAGCCACGCGTGCGCGGAGCCCAGGGTCGGGTGCCCCGCGAACGGCAGCTCGCCGACCGTGGTGAAGATGCGCACCCGGTAGTCGGCCCGGGGGTCGGTCGGCGGCAGCAGGAACGTCGTCTCCGACAGGTTGGTCCACCGCGCGAACGCCGCGAGCGTCCGGTCGTCGAGACCGTCGGCGTCGTGGACCACCGCGAGCGGGTTGCCGGCCAGCCCCCGGAGGGAGGGGTCGGAGTCGTCGTCCGGCGGGCCGAAGACGTCGACCTGGCTGAAGGGTCGCGGCGCGAGTGAACTCATCCGCCCATTGTGCGCGACGGACCGGGGCTCACCCCTGCTCGGCCCGGGTGGTGGAGGCCAGGATCCGTCGGGCCCTGCGCCCGAGGTCGTTGAGGTCGACGCGGCCCGCCTCGGCGGCGGTCGCGAGCCGCTCGGCCAGGTCGAGCGCCTCGTCCAGCTCCGGTGCCGCGACCGCGGCGCCCTGCCCCATGTCGCGCAGGATCGTGGTCTCGGTCCGCGAGGCGATCAGCGGCTCGGCGACGCCCTCGACCCAGACCCTCGTCCGGCGGCGGTCGCCGCGCTCCTCCCCGGTGATGCGCTCCAGCGCGAAGATGCGGTCGGCGCGCACGAACGTGCCGAAGCCGAGGGCCACCATCCGCGTCGAGGTCACGTCCCCATCCTGGCACCGGTCAGCCGCGGGCGCTCCCGGACCCCAGCACCTGCAGCCCCACGTCCGGCACGCCGGGCGTCAGGACCCTCCAGGCCCGTCCCCAGGTCCGGGCCTCGGCGACGACGGCCGGGGCCAGCTCGGTGGTGGTCAGACACACCACGGTCGGGCCGGCCCCGGAGACCACCGCCGCGTGGCCGAGCCCGCGCAGCGTGTCGACCGCGCCCATCGTGACCGGGTAGGCCGGCCGGCGCTGCTCCTGGTGCAGCCAGTCCTGCGTCGCGTCGAGCAGCAGGGAGGGGTCGGTGGTCAGCGCGTGCACGAGCAGGGCCGCACGGCCCGCCTGCTGCACCGCCTCCGCCCGGGCCACCTGCGGCCCGAGCACGGCCCTGGCGGTCGTGGTGTCCAGCCGCTCGTCCACCGGCACCAGCACGACCGGGACGACGTCGGGGTGGAGCCGGGGCCGCGCGGTGCGCACGACCAGCGGCGAGGGCATCCACGACACCGTCAGCCCGCCGAAGACGGAGGCCGAGGAGTTGTCCGGGTGGCCCTCGGCGACCCCGGCGTGCGTGTTGACCAGGCCCAGGTCGGCCGAGGTCAGGTCGCCCCCGCGCGCCAGCGCGAAGCCGAGCCCCAGCCCGGCCACGATCGCGGTGGCCGAGGACCCCAGCCCGGCCGACATCGGGATGGTGTTGGCGCAGGTCAGCCGCAGGCCGTAGCCCTCAAGCCAGCCGATCCCGCAGGCCTCGAGCGCCTCCCGCAGCCGCCGGGCCACGAGGTGCGAGGCGTCCCGCGGCAGCCGGTCGGCCCCCTCCCCCTCGAGCACCACCTCGAGGTGACCGGGCTCGGGGAGGACCTCCACGGCATACCCGTCGTGGATCCCGAGCGCGAGACCGACGGCGTCGAAGCCGGGCCCGAGGTTGGCGGTGCTGGCGGGGACGGTGATCCGCACCGCCAGGCCCGGCTCCAGGGCCATCACTCCAGGCCGAGCGCGGCGGCCGCGCTCACCACGTCGACGCTGACCCGCACCGGCTCCACGTCGGCGCCGGAGGCGTCGCGCAGCGCCCACTGCGGGTCCTTCAGCCCGTGGCCGGTCACCGTGCAGACCACGGTGGACCCGGCCGGGACCCGCCCGGCGTCGTGCGCCTTGAGCAGCCCGGCCACCGAGGCCGCCGAGGCGGGCTCGACGAAGATCCCCTCGCGCGCCGACAACAGCCGGTGCGCGGCGAGGATCTCCTCGTCGGTGACCGAGTCGATGAGCCCGCCGGACTCGTCGCGCGCGGCCTCGGCCTGCGACCAGGAGGCGGGGTTGCCGATGCGGATCGCGGTGGCGATCGTCTCCGGCTCGGCGACCGGGTGGCCGAGCACGATCGGGGCGGCACCGGCGGCCTGGAAGCCGAACATCTGCGGCCGGCGGGTCGAGACGCCGGCGTCGGCGTACTCGGTGTAGCCCTTCCAGTAGGCCGTGATGTTCCCGGCGTTGCCGACCGGCAGGCAGTGGATGTCGGGCGCGTCCCCGAGCGCGTCGACGACCTCGAAGGAGGCGGTCTTCTGCCCCTCGATCCGGGCCGGGTTGACCGAGTTGACCAGCTCGACGGGGTAGGCCTCGGCCAGCTTGCGCGCCAGGTCGAGGCAGTCGTCGAAGTTGCCGTCCACCTGGATGAGGGTGGCGCCGTGCGCGATCGCCTGGGACAGCTTGCCCATCGCGATCTTGCCGTCCGGGACCAGCACGCCGCAGGCCATGCCCGCCTTGGTCGCGTAGGCCGCGGCGCTCGCGGAGGTGTTGCCCGTCGAGGCGCAGATCACCGCCCTGGCGCCCGTGGCGGCGGCGGCCGAGATCGCGGCGGTCATGCCGCGGTCCTTGAAGGAGCCGGTCGGGTTGAGCCCCTCGTACTTCACGTGCACCTGCGCCCCGACGAGCCGGCTGAGGTGCTCCGCCGGGATCAGCGGCGTGCCACCCTCGCGCAGCGTCACGACGCGCTCGGTGATCGTCGCGGGCAGATGGTCGGCATACTCGGCGATCACGCCGCGCCACTGGTGCGCCATGGTGTCTCTTCTCGGGTCCGGGGGTGTCCGGACCCAAGGGTATGAGGTGGCGCGCGCGCCCGGGAACCGCGCTCCCCCGGAGCGGACCGTGGCGCGGCCCGGACGGGCCGCCTAGTCCCGTGCCGAGCGCGCCAGCAGCGCGCCGCCGACGGCCCCGACCGCCGCCCCGAGGACCGCGCCGGCCAGGCCGCCGATCGTGCCGGTGGCCTCGTAGCCGCGCATGCCGGCGAACTCGAAGCCGGGTGCGTAGTTGCCTCCGTAGCCCATGCCCGTGGTCAGCCCGACGAAGGCACCGACGACGAGCAGGACGAGCGCACCGAGGACGGGGAACAGGATCCGACGTGACATGACGACTCCTCCGGTCGCGGAGGCCGCGGGGACGAGCGTCCCCGCTCCGTGGGGCTCCGCACCTGGTGTATGTCGTGAGCGCCCCCGTTGTTGCTCAGCCGAGCAGTGCCTCCACGTCGCCGGCGAGCGCCCGGAAGGCCTCCCCACGGTGGGAGACGGCGTTCTTCTCCTCAGCCGTGTGCTCGGCCAGCGTGCGGCCGTCGGGGCGGACCAGCAGCGGGTCGTAGCCGAAGCCGTTGGTCCCCCGGGGCTCGCGGCCGACCACGCCGCGGCACCGGCCCTCGCGCACGACCTCGGCGCCGGTCGTGCCGGGCGCCTCGCCGGGCAGCACGAGCGCGGCCGCGCACACGAACGCTGCGGCCCGGTGCTCGTCGGGAACGTCGGCGAGCTGGGCGAGCAGCAGCCGGTTGTTTGCCTCGTCCTTGTCCAGGCCGGCCGCCTCGGAGAGCGGCCCGGCCCAGCGCGCCGAGAACACGCCGGGCGCCCCGCCGAGGACGTCGACGGCCAGTCCCGAGTCGTCGGCGAGCGCCGGCAGCCCGGTGGCGGCTGCTGCGTACCTCGCCTTGAGGAGTGCGTTGTCGGCGAAGGTCACGCCGGACTCGACGACGTCCTCCAGCCCCTCGAAGGCGTCGAGGCCGACGAGCTCGAGGCCGGCCCGGTCGAGCGCGCCGGCGAGGATCTCGCGCAGCTCGAGGACCTTGTGCGCGTTGCGGGTGGCCAGCACGAGCCGGCGGTCCGCGGCGCTCACCACGTGGGCGGCCCCTGGTCGACGTCCGCCCCCGCCTCGCGCGCGTCGGCCCCGCCCATGTCGTCGGCGCCGAACGCCGCCGCCTGGCGGGCGGTCAGCTCGGCGCAGCCCTCGGCCGCGGCGTCGAGCATCGCGTCGAGGAGCTCGCGGTCGAACGCGGCCCCCTCGGCCGTGCCCTGCACCTCGACGAAGCGGCCGTCGCCGGTCATCACGACGTTCATGTCGGTCTCGGCGGTCGAGTCCTCCTCGTAGTCGAGGTCGAGCAGCGGCTCGCCGGCCACGATCCCGACGCTCACCGCGCAGACCGAGCCGGTGATCGGCTCGGCGTCCGCCCTGATCAGCCCTTGGGCGCGCGCGGCCTCGACCGCGTCGACGAGCGCGACGTAGGCCCCGGTGATCGCGGCCGTGCGGGTGCCGCCGTCGGCCTGGAGGACGTCGCAGTCCAGCTGGATGGTGTTCTCGCCCAGCGCCTCCAGGTCGACGACCGCGCGCAGCGAGCGCCCGATGAGGCGGCTGATCTCGTGGGTGCGCCCGCCGATCCGGCCCTTGACCGACTCGCGGTCGGAGCGGGTGTGGGTGGCGCGCGGGAGCATGGCGTACTCCGCCGTCGTCCACCCCTTGCCGCTGCCCTTGCGCCAGCGCGGCACCCCCGCGGTGAACGAGGCGGCGCACAGCACCCGGGTGCGCCCGAACTCGACGAGGACGCTGCCCTCGGCGTGGTCGAGCCAGTTGCGGGTGATGCGGATCTCGCGGAGCTGGTCGGTGTCGCGACCGTCGTGGCGGGTCATGGCACCAGCGTAGGCGGTGCGGCCGACGCGGCACCGCCCCGCCCGGGGGTGCCGGACGGGGCGGGCGGGGACGGTCACACGGCGGTGTAGCCGCCGTCGACCAGGTAGTAGCCGCCGGTCATGAACGAGGCGCGGTCCGAGAGCAGGAAGGTCACCAGCGGCGCGACCTCCTCGGCCCGGCCGAGCCGCCCGACGGGGTGCTTGGCCACCAGCGCCTCGCGCACCTCGTCGGGGATCGCCGCCAGGAGCGGGGTGTCGATGTAGGCCGGCCCGACCGCGTTGACGCGCACGCCGCGCCGGCCGTAGTCGACGCCCGCCTGCTTGGTCAGCCCGACGACGCCGTGCTTGGCGGCGGTGTAGGCGGAGGCGCCGACGCCGGTGGCCACGAGCCCGTGGATCGAGGCCATGTTGACGATCGCCCCGCCGCCGGCCGCCTCGATCGCGGGCAGCTGGTGGCGCATGCCGTAGAGGACGCCGTTGAGGTTGATGTCGATCACGCGCCGCCACTCGGTCAGCTCGAGCTCGCCCGCCGCCTCGGGGCCGGCGCCCACGCCGGCGTTGTTGACCGCCAGGTGCAGGGCCCCGTAGCGCTCGACGGCGACCCGCACGGCCTCCTCGTTGTCCTCCGCGGACGACGTGTCGTGCCGCAGGGCGGAGGCGGTGCCGCCGGCCGCCACGATCTCGTCGGCGACCCGCTGCGCCGCCGCCTCGTCGATGTCCGTGACCAGGACGGAGGCGCCGTGGGCGGCCAGGTCCTTGGCGCACGCCTCGCCGATGCCCGAGCCGCCGCCCGTCACCAGTGCCGTCCTGCCGTCGAAGTCGCCCATGGTCCTCTCCCGTCTCCGTGGTTGGTGGACGACCCCATTTTACTACGGTATGTAGTGTGCTCGCGGCCTCTGCTCCGGCGGGAGCACCCGGCGGTAGACCTCCTCGACGGCCGCGACCGGGACCGCCGCGGACGCCCGCGCCGTCACCATCGCCGCGCTCGCGCGCCGGAGGAGGTCCGGCTCGCGGGCCAGCCGCGCGAGGACCTGGGCGAGGCCGGCGGCGTCAGGTGTCGGCGCGGCGAAGCCGCCTCCCTCCGGCACGACCTCGGCGAGGTCGGGGTCGGCGTGCAGGACCGGCAGCCCCGAGGCGACCGCCTCGAGGATGACCATCGGCTGGTTGTCGAAGTCGACCGAGGAGCTGACCAGGACGTGGCTGCGGCGCATCTCGGCGAGCACCTCCGCCTGCGGCACTGACCCACCGAGGCGGACCGGCGCACCGGCAGCGGCCCGCGCCACGCTGCGGCGGGACACGCCGTCGCCGAGGACGGTCCCGCGCACACCCGGACCGGCGCGGCGGACCGCGTCGACGAAGACCTCCGGCCGCTTCTCCGGGGAGAGCCGGCCGACCCACAGCGCCCGCAGCTCCTCCCCCGGCCCGCGGTCGCGCACGGCCGGCTCGCCCACGCGCTCCAGCACGCCGGCCCCCACGCCGTTGGAGACCACCGTGGTGGGCGTCCTCACCCCGACGCCGGCCAGCTTGGCGGCGAAGTGGGCCGAGGGCACGACCACGTGGTCGCTGGCCCTGGCCTGGGCGGCCATCAGCCGCCACATCCGCCGCGCCACCCTGGTGGCCGTCCAGGGCGTGGCGCCGGCCACCTCGACACCGGCGTGCGGCACCTGCCGGTGGTGCAGCCAGGCGAGCAGGGCGGTGGAGACAGCGGGGACCGGCAGGACGGCGTCGGTGTAGACGTCGATCCGCCCGTGCATGGTGTGCACGACCGGCAGCCCGAGGTCGCGGGCGACCCGGATGCCCGAGAGCGCGGCGAACATCTCGGAGTGGGTGTGCACCACCTCGACCCCTCGTGCGGCGAGCTCCTCCCGCAGCACCCGGCGGACCCGCCCCGGCGACCAGGCGAAGGGGTAACCGTCCGGGCGGAAGACCGGGGAGACCGGCAACGGCACGACGCCCGGCTCCGGCCCGTCCCCCGGGTCGCGGGGGCAGCACACGACCACCTCGTGGCCGGCCCCCTCCAGCCCCTCGCGCAGCGCCCTGACCGCGGTCTGGACGCCGCCGAGGGTCGGCAGGTAGTAGTCGGTCACCAGGGCCACGCGCACGAGCCCGATCGTAGGATGCCCGGATGACGACGACGGCACTGGTCACGGGGGCGAGCGGCTTCCTCGGCGGGCACGTCGTCGCCGAGCTGCGGGCCCACGGCTACCGCGTGATCAGCAACGGCCGCAACGCCGCGGCGCTGCCCACCGGCGGGCCGACGCTCGTCGGCGACCTCGACGCGCTGGCGTCCGCGGAGGTTCCGGCCGACGTCGTCGTCCACTGCGCGGCGCTGTCGACGCCCTGGGCGCGCTGGTCCGAGCTGGAGCACGCCAACGTCACCGGCACCGGACGGGTCATGGACTTCGCCCGCCGCAACGGGGTCCGGCGGGTGGTGCACGTGTCCTCGCCGAGCATCTACGCCGCCCCCCGCGACGCGCTCGGCATCACCGAGGACCAGGTCGACCCCGGCAACCGGCTCACCGGCTACATCCGCTCCAAGATCGCGGCCGAGGCGCTGCTCCGCCGCGAGCGGGAGCGGCCGGGCAGCCCCGAGGTGGTCGTGCTGCGCCCACGCGGCATCGTCGGCGCCGGAGACCCCAGCCTCGTCCCGCGGCTGCTGGAGGTGCACGACCGGATCGGGATCCCGCTCTTCGACGGGGGCCGCGCCCTCGTCGACCTGACCTCGGTCGAGAACGCCGCCATGGCGCTGCGCCTGGCGGCCGAGACCCCCGGCGTCGACGGCGGGGTCTTCAACGTCACCAACGACGACCCGCGCCCCTTCCGCGAGCTGCTCGACCAGCTCTTCGCCCTCCTGGGCCGCACGCCCCGCTACCGCCGGCTGCCCACCCGGCCGCTCTACGCCGTCGCCGGGCTGCTGGAGAAAGTGCACGCCGTGCTTCCCGGCCGCCCCGAGCCGCCGCTCATGCGCTACACGCTCAGCACCGTCGCCTTCTCCCAGACGCTCGACATCACCAGGGCGAGGGAGCAGCTGGGCTACCGGCCGCTGGTCGGCCTCGACGAGAGCCTTGCCTCCTATGCGCGGTGAGCTGCACGCCCATACCTGCGGGCACACCCACCACGACCTGGCCGGGCTGGTGGCTGGCCACCCCCGCGAGCGCCGGCGCTTCCCCTCGACGGTGTTCTGCTGGCGCGCCGGCGACCGGGTGGTGCTCTTCGACACCGGCTACGCGCCGCAGCCGTGGGACACCGGCCTGACCGGGAACCTCTACCGGCGGCTGCTGCCCCCGCACCTGCCGCCGGGGCAGGACGTCGCCGAGCGGGTCGACCCCTCCACCGTCACCCACGTCGTCCTCTCCCACCTGCACCCGGACCACGTCGGGGGGCTGCGCCACTTCCCGCACGCCACCCTGGTGCTGCACGGCGAGCAGCTGGCGACGCTCGCCTCCCCGCGGCTGCGCGACGGCCTGCTGCGGGGCCTGCTGCCCTCGTGGTTCGGGGAGGCCGTCCGGGACCGCGCCGTGGTGGTCGACGCCTTCACGCCCGGGCCGTGGGGCCTGGCCACGCACGACCTGTTCGGCGACGGCCGCTACCTGCTCCTCGACCTCCCCGGCCACGCTCGCGGCCACCTGGGGGCGCTGGTCGAGGGGCGGGCGCTGCTCGCCGGCGACGCCGCGTGGGGGCGGGACCTGCTCCCCGCCGCGGAGCGGCTGCGTGCCCTGCCGAGGTGGATCACCCACGACGGCGCGGCGCACCTGGCGACCTCGCGCCTGCTCCTGCGGGCCGAGGGCGGCGGGGCGCGGCTGCTCTTCGCGCACGACGAGCACCCGGAGGGCGTCGACCTGCTGGCCTGAGCCGCACCGGGCGCCGGGACGCCACGACGTATGCTGCCGCCCGGCGACCGGCACCGTGCCGGCGCGGGGCAGACCGGCAGGGGGAAGCCATGCGGCAGTGCGAGATCGCGGGCTGGGGCAGCTACCTGCCCGCACGGGTCGTCACCTTCGGCGACCAGACCCGCTACCGGGTCGCCGACGGGGTCAGCCAGCTCGACATGCTCGAGCAGGCGGCCCGGGAGGCGCTCGACCGGGCCGGGCTGGCGCCCGACGACGTCGACTGCGTGATCGGGGCGGTGGCCGCCGACCTGCAGCCCATCCCGTGCACCGCCGCCCTGCTGTGGGAGCGGCTCGCTCCCCGGTCCAGGGTCGCCGCGTTCGACGTCAACTCCACGTGCACCAGCTTCGTGACCGCCGTGGACGTCGCCTCCCGCTACCTGGCCGACGGGGAGTACGAGCGCGTGCTCGTCGTCTCCGGCGACGTCGGCTCGCGCTTCCTCGACGCCGGGCACGCCGAGAGCCGCGAGCTGCTCTCCGACGCCGCGGCCGCGGTCGTGCTGACCCGTACCGACGACCCGGGACGGGGCGTGCTCACCAGCCTGCAGCGGACGTGGGCCGAGCACGCCCACGACACCGAGATCCGGGGCGGCGGCACGCTGCTGCCGGCGCGCGACTACGCCACCCACGACCCGACCGACCACCTCTTCGACATGGACGGCCGGCGTGCGCTGCACAGCATGGTGCGGGTGCTGCCGGAGTTCTTCGAGGAGTTCTTCGGGCGGCTGCGGGACCGGGCCGGCCTCGACCCGGCGGACGTGGACCTGTTCGTGCCGCACCAGGCCAGCCGCGCCCTCGGCCTGGTGATGCGACGCATCGGCGTCCCGAGGGAGCGCTACGCGGACCGGGTCGACGCGCTGGGCAACATGGTCTCCGCGTCGGTCCCCTTCGTGCTCGCCGAGTGCCTCGGCTCGGGGCGGGTGGGTCGCGGCGACGTCGTCGTGCTCTGCGGCACGGCGGCCGGGCTCACCGCGAACGCGCTGGCCCTCAGGCTCTGACGGTATCGGCCGCGCGGCGCGAGGTCAGCCGTACCCCGACCACGGCGAAGGCCAGGGCCAGCGCCTCGCCCACGATGCTGATCACCTTCTCCGGCGACCACAGCGGGTCGTACATCGAGGGGGTCGGACCGATCGCCGGCACGTCCACGAAGTGGTAGAGCAGCACCGGACCGAGCGCGGAGAGGGCGACCAGCCCGGCGAGGACGTAGGCCCAGCGGCGCCCCGTCACCAGCAGCAGCACCGCGACGAGGCCGGCGACGGTCGCCTGCGCCCGGAAGAGGAAGCCCCCGCCCAGTCCGTCGGGCGCCGCGAGCTCCATGGCGGGCGCCACCCCGAGGTGGATGACGGCGTCGACGGCCAGGCCGAGCACGACGACGCCGCGCACGAGCAGCTCCTTGGTGCGGTCGTCCACGGCCCTCACCCCTCCACGACCAGGGTCGCCGTCATCGCCGGGTGCGGCCGGCAGTGGAACGGGTAGTCGCCCGCCTCCTGCGGGACCGTCAGCGTGGCCTCCTCGCCGGGGCCGACGGCGACGTCGAAGGTGGCGCCGTCGTCGTCGGAGGTGACGGTGTGGCCGACGCCGTCCTCGTTGCGGACGGTGACCGTCGCGCCGGCGGGGACCGGTCCCGGCAGCTCGAAGGCGAAGTCCGAGATGACGATGACCAGGTCGGCGGACTCGGAGGACGTGGCGGTCGTGCCGCTCGCCCCGGCGGTGCCGGTCGGTGCGTCCGCGGCGTCGGAGCCGCAGCCGGTCAGCAGGCCGGCCGCGAGCGCGAGGGCGGCGATCGTGCGCATGTCCATGGAGCAGGTACGTGCGGCGCGACCGGAGGGATTGCTCACAGCTGCGCCCTCGACCAGACGGCGCCGCCCTCGGCCACCAGCTCGACCGCCGTCACCTCTCCGGCCGGCACCTCGACCACCCAGCTGTTCGGCCCGTGCTCGGCCAGGCTCCAGGTGGCCACGTCCCGGCTCGAGCCGTCGGCGAGCCGCAGCCGGCAGGTGTAGGGCCGCCCCGGCGGCCCGTCGTCCACGTCGACGACGAGCACCGGGCCGCCCTCGCCGTAGCTGCGGCTGACCGAGCCCACGCGGGCACCGGCGGCCGTCAGCAGCGGCACGCCCCGAGCGGGCACCTCGCCGTCGCCCCTGCGCAGGTATGCCGTGACGCCCGCGCCCGTCACCGCCC
>QEUR01000068.1 GCA_003577095.1 Acidobacteriota bacterium | reverse complement strand
GTCGTAGACGGCCAGGCTGTCCTCCACGAGCCTCTCGTCCAGAGGGTCCTCCCGCCAGACCTGCAGGCCCCAGCAGTCCTCGGGAGTGCGGTAGACCGCTGTCTCGCGGGGGCGGTTGAGATCGACCTCGAAGCGAGACCTGAGGGCGACCGCACGGGCCGGGGCGGCGGCACCGATCACGGCGGTGAACGGGTCCTCCTCGCGCAGCCGGACGTCCTCGTCGAGGACCATCGCGGCCGCGATCTGCGGGCGGAGCTCGTGGCCGTCATGGATGGCGGTGGCGACCAGCTGGCCGGACCAGTCGCCCTGGATGTCGTGCGTGGATGGCATGGACCTTGTCTACCCGAGCGCGCGGCCCCTGGCAGCCCGAGCGGCGAGGGCGGACGACGGGAGCGGCCCGTCGGTGCCGGCCGGTAGGCTCGTGGGGTTCACCGGCCGGAAGGAGAAGGTATGCAGCGTCACACCTCCCCGCTCCGCCGCGGCCGCGCGGTCCTGGCCCTCGTGCTCGCCGTCTGCGTCGGCGCCGGCACCGCCGCCGGCACGGGCATCGTCGCCGGCGCGAGCCCGTCCTCGGCGCCGGGCGCCGCCGCTGTCCTGCCGGCGCCGGTCCAGCAGCCCGGGTCCCCCCTGGAGGAGCCGCCGGTCGACGCCTCGGACCCGGCGCTGCGCCTGGGGCTGACCCCCTACCACGACATCTCCCGCCGCATCAACGCCGCCATGGCGGCCTCGGACCGGGTCTCGGCACAGGTGCTCACCAGGACCGCCGGCGGCCGCGAGGTGATCATGGTCACCCTCACCGCGCCGGAGACCGACGCCGGGTCGGCCCGTCAGGACGAGCTGCGCGCGCTCCTCACGCAGCACCCGGCCAGGGTTGCGGAGGAGCCGGCCCTCATCGCCGGCTACAAGGTCCCGGTGCTCATCGACGCCAACATCCACGGCAACGAGTTCGAGGGCACCGACGCGGCGCTGCGGCTGGTCGAGGACTGGGCGACCTCCACGGACCCGCAGGTGGAGCGGGCCCTGGCGACCACCCGGGTGCACCTGGTCATCTCGGCCAACCCCGACGGCCGGGCCGCGGGCACCCGGCGCAACGCGGCCGGCTTCGACCTCAACCGCGACCTGCTCACCGCGACCCAGCCCGAGTCCCGCGCGCTGCGCGACGCCCTGGTCCGGATCCGGCCGGTGATGATGCTCGACCTGCACGGCTACGTCAACGGCACCCTCGTGGAGCCGACCACCGCGCCGCACGGGCAGCACTACGAGTACGACCTCTTCCTGCGGCACGCGTGGCCGAACGCGCTGGGCATCGAGGCGGCCATCCTCGACCTGGGCTACGACGAGTCCGACGGCGTGCAGCCGCCGCAGGTGCCGCTGCGCGACTGGGACGCGGGCTGGGACGACTGGCCGCCGATCTTCGCGCCCCAGTACGCCGCGCTGCACGGCGCGGTGGCGCACACCGTCGAGGTCCCGCTGCGCGTCAACAACGCCTCCTTCACCGATCTGCCCCTCGCCGAGCTGCGCCGCCGCTCGGCGATCAACACCGACGTCGCGCACGCGGCCCTGTCCGCCACGCTGGGGTATGTCGTGCAGCACCGCGCCCGGCTGCTCGCAGACCAGGTCGAGGTCTTCCGCCGCGGCGCCGCCGGCGAGGCCCAGCGCGACGTCTCCCGGGCCCTGCCTGCCGTGGCCGGCGCCGGCGACGTCTGGACCACCGACTACCCGCGGGCCTACGTCATACCCTCCGGCCGGGGGCAGCGCTCGGCACCGGCGGCCGCCGGGCTGGTCGACCACCTGCTCGCCGACGGGGTCGAGGTCAGGCGCCTGGAGCGGGCCACCCGCATCGACGGGCAGACGTACCCGGCGGGCAGCTACCTGGTCGACCTGCACCAGCCGCTGCGCGGGATGGCCAGCACCGTGCTGGGTCCGGGCACCGACCTGTCGGCCCGGGTCGAGGCGATGTACGACATCTCCGGCTGGAGCATGGGCCTGCTGTGGGGCGCGGACGTGGTGACGGTCCCGGCCGGCGCGAGGCTGCCCGACGTCGGCGAGCCGGTCGAGACGGCGGCGCCGAGCGGGTCGGTGCAGCGCTCCGGGTCCGGCTGGGTGCTGCGTCTGGACGACCCGGCGGACGTGTCCGCGCTCAGCGACCTGCTCGGGGCCGGCCACGCGGTGCAGTGGCTCGACGACGGGTCGGTGCTGCTGCCCCCGGAGGTGGACGCGCCGGCCCTGGCCCAGGAGCACGGGGTGCACCTGGCCGCGGCGCGGCCGGGCACCTCCGGCGAGGAGCTCGGAGGGGTCCGGGTCGGCGTGGCCGGCACGCCCGAGGAGCGCTGGGCGCTGGCCGGGATGGACCTGTGGGTGCAGGAGGTCAGCAGCGCCGCCCTCAACGACGGCCTGGACCTGTCCGGGCTGGACGTGCTCTACGTCTCCTCCGGCCTGCGCTGGGCCGACCTGGACGCCCGGGCCCGGGCCGAGCTGCGGGCCTTCGTCGCCGACGGCGGCGGCGTGGTGGCCCGCGGGCCGGAGGGCGCCGCGCTCAACGCGGCGCTCGGGCTGCTGGAGGTCACCGCCGTGCAGGGCCGCGACGACGCCAACGGCGTCGTGCGGGTCGAGCACGGGGACGGGCCGTTGGGGGCCCGGGCGCCGGAGCACAGCTTCGTCTACTCCCCGGTGTGGTTCACCGACCTCGGCGCGCAGGTCGTCGCCGAGCAGCACCTGGCCGCGGCGCCCCTGGTCAGCGGGCACTGGCGCCCGCGGGGCGATGGCACCGGCGGACCGCAGCAGGCCGCCGGGCAGGCGCTCGTCGTCAGGGGGGAGAGCGGGGCCGGGCCGGGCCGGACCGTCCTCATCGGCTCCGAGCCGCTCTTCCGGGCCCACCCCCGGGGACAGTTCGCGCTGGTGGCCCGGGCGTTGATCTGGGCCTCCCTGGGCGGCTGAGACCGCCGACCCGGTCCCGGTGCTGACACGCCGGGGGCCCAGGAGCGGGTGCGCCGCGGCAGCGCGCTCTGCCACCATGAGGCTCGTGAACCCGAGCACACCTGCATCGCTGGAGGCCGCGGTCGCGAAGATGCGCGCTGCGGGGGTCGCCGACGTCGCCGTCGAGGTCTTCCGGCAGGCCTGGACCGAGCTGGCCGCGGGGCGGGCCGGCACCCTGGCCGAGTCCGACCTCGAGCCGGTCAGCCAGCTGGACAGCCTCCAGGACCTCGACCCGGACGCCGACCCGACGGCCCTGGGGCGGACCGCGGTGGTCAAGCTCAACGGCGGCCTGGGCACCTCGATGGGCATGGACCGGGCCAAGTCGCTGGTCCCGGTCCGCGAGGGGCGCAGCTTCCTGGACCTGGCCATCGAGCAGGTCCGCCACGCCCGTGCCAGGTCCGGGGGGCGGCTGCCGCTGGTCCTCATGAACTCCTTCCGCACCCGCGCCGACAGCATGCGGGTCCTCGAGCGGCACCCGGACCTGGCCGTCGACGGGGTCGACGCGGACTTCCTGCAGAGCCAGGAGCCCAAGCTGCTGGCCGACACCCTCGCCCCGGTGCAGTGGCCGGCCGACCCGGAGCTGGAGTGGTGCCCGCCCGGGCACGGCGACCTCTACCCCGCGCTGCTGTCCTCGGGGATGCTGGACCAGCTGCGGCGGGCCGGCTTCCGCTACGCGATGGTGAGCAACTCCGACAACGTGGGGGCAGCGCCCTCGGCCGCGATCGCGGACTGGTTCGCCCGCAGCGGCGCCCCGCTGGCGATGGAGGTGTGCCGGCGCACCGCCGCCGACCGCAAGGGCGGCCACCTGGCTGTGCGCCGCCGTGACGGCCAGCTGGTGCTGCGGGAGAAGGCGCAGACCGCCCAGGAGGACGCCGCGGCCTTCGGCGACGTCGAGCGGCACCGGTTCTTCAACACCAACACCCTGTGGCTGGACCTGGACCAGGTCGCGGCCGTGCTGCAGGAGCGGGGCGGGGTCCTGGGCCTGCCGCTCATCCGCAACGAGAAGACGGTCGACCCGACCGACCCGAGCTCGCCGCGCGTGGTGCAGATCGAGACGGCGATGGGCTCGGCGATCGAGGTCTTCGAGCAGGCGACGGCGATCGAGGTGCCGCGCAGCAGGTTCCGGCCGGTCAAGACCACCGACGACCTGCTCCTGCTGCGCTCGGACGCCTTCGAGCTGGCCGCCGGGGCCGAGCTGCACCCGGTCGTCGACCCGCTGCCCCTGGTGACCCTCGGCGAGCACTACCGGACGCTGGCGGCCTTCGAGTGCCGCTTCCCGCACGGCGCCCCCTCGCTGCGCGAGGCCTCCTCGCTCACCGTGGAGGGCGACTGGACCTTCGGCGCCCGGGTGCGCGCGGTCGGCGACGCCGTGCTCGGCGCGACGCCGGGGCCACGGCCGGTCCCGGACGGCATGGTGGTGGGCCCGGACGGAGCGACCTGACACCCACCACGCCCCGGCCCGCGGCCACCTGCCGTCCTGGGGAGGGTTCCGGTTCCTGGCGCGGGTTCCTACCCGCGCGAAGAACCACGTCCCGCTACAGGTGGCGAGGTCCGGCCCGCCGGGTGCGCGGCGGGCACCTCCTCCCGCGGGGCGACGGCCCGCCGCCACAGCCAGAGGGCGGCCAGCACCGCGCCCGCGGCGCTCAGCGCCCAGGCCGGGACCGCGCCGATCAGCGCCGCGGCCCGCTCCTGCAGGGCGAACTCCAGCTCGGTGGTGTCCCCCATGCCCAGCACGCCGGTGATGCCCCCGGTGCCGTCGAAGCGCAGGAAGAGCACACCGATCGCGACCAGCAGCAGACCCGAGACCAGCGTGGTGGAGTGCACCTCCAGCGGGCCCAGCCGCACCATGGTGCCGCGCAGCCAGCGGCGCCGGCCCAGGTCCAGGCGGTCCCAGACGAGGGCCAGCAGGAAGAGCGGCAGCGCCATACCCAGCCCGTAGGCCGCCAGCAGGACACCGCCGGCCAGCGGGGTGTCCTGGGTGGCCGCGACGGTGAGGATCGCACCGAGCACCGGGCCCGAGCAGAAGCCGGCGAGCCCGTAGACGGCCCCGAGCAGGACGGTGGAGAGCAGACCCGAGCGCGGGTTCGTGCGGCGCGCCGCCACGGACTGGAGCCGACCGGCGAAGGGCACGCTCACCCCCCGGCCGAGGATCATGAGCACGCCCATGGCGATGACCCCCCAGCCGGCGACGGTGATGAGCAGCTCCCGGTGCCCGTAGAACAGGCGCGAGGCGGCCGCCGCCCCGACCCCGAGGGGGACCAGGGTGAGCAGCAGGCCGAGGTAGAAGGCGCCAGTGCGCACCAGCTGCGCGGTCGGGGAGGCGAAGGCGTAGGCGAAGAAGGAGGGCAGCAGCAGGGCGCTGCACGGGGAGAGCAGGCTCAGCACGCCGGCGACGAGGGCGACGAGCAGGCCGACCTCGCTCACCGGCCCACCCCGGCCTCCGCCAGCGCCTCGTCGATGAACTGCTGGAAGGTCTCGGTCGGCTGGGCGCCCATCAGCGGCCGACCGTTGACGAGGAAGGCGGGTGTGCCCGAGATGCCGATGGACATGCCGGCCTGGAAGTCCCGCTCGACGCCGGCCGCCGCCTCCTCGGAGGCCAGGTCGGCCAGGAACTGCTCACGGTCCAGGCCCAGGTCGGCGGCGACGTCGGCGAGGTACTCGGGGGTGAGCGTGCCGCTGTTGGGCGAGGGCTGGTCGGCGAAGATCGCCTCGTGGAACTCCCAGAAGGCGCCCTGCTCGCCCGCGGCGCGGCCCGCGTGCGCGGCGGTGGTGGACTCCTGCCCGAGGTAGGGGAAGTCGTGCCACTCGATCCGCAGCAGCCCCTCGTCGACGTACTCCTCGACCAGCGTCGGCTCGGTCTCGCGGGAGTAGCGCCCGCAGAAGGGGCACTGGAACTCGGAGTAGTTGATGAGCACGACGGGCGCGTCGACGTCGCCCAGGGCCAGCGGGTCCCCCGGCTCCAGCCGGGCCAGCGCGGCCATCTGGGCGAAGGCCTCCTCGCGGGCGGCCTTCTGCTCCGGGCTGTCCTGCGCGGGCGCTGCGGCGGCGTCGGAGGGCCCCGAGGCGGCCGCGGCGTCCCCGGCGTCGCCGGAGCCGCCCCCGCGGTCGGGGAGCAGCCAGAAGGTCAGCCCGAGCAGGGCGACGAGGGCCACCACGGGGAGCATGAGGCTGCGCGGGCGGGTGCGGCGGGTGGGTTCAGACACGGACGGACCTCCGGATCGGGGCGGGGCAGGCCAGCTCGCCGCGCAGGCGCTGCCACAGGGCAGCTGCCAGCAGCGCGACCGCCAGGGCCTGCAGGAAGGGCTGGACGGGCTGGAACCAGGTCATCGCACCCGCGTAGCCGAGGGCGAGCAGGACCAGCTTGTTGCACACGGGGCAGCCGACCGCGAAGAAGGTCAGCAGGCCGCCGGCCAGGCCACGCCGGCTGGGGCCCTGGGCCGCCGCGGAGTCGGCCTGCACCGGCGAGGCCACGTAGGTGGCGGCCAGCAGGCCGGCGAGCACCGAGGAGAGCACCAGCGAGGGCCAGGCCCACCAGGTCGGCGGGACGTCGCGGCCGAAGACGGGGTTGGGGATGAGGTCGGTGGGGACGGCGACGAGGACGACCATCCCCGCCGCGGTCGCGGCCGCCACCAGCCAGCGGCGGGCCGGCCAGGCACGCAGCCCGGCGATCAGGAGCGGAAGGCTGCCCACCTCAGACCCCCGACTGGACCGGCAGGCCCGCCTGACGCCACTCGAGCATGCCGCCCTCGAGGCGTCGGGCGGAGCGGCCGGCGCCGCGCAGCAGGCGCACCGCGTCGTGCGCCATGACGCACCAGGCGCCCCGGCAGTAGGCCACCACGTCCTGGTCGGGGTCCAGCTCGTCGAGGGCGTCGGCGACCTGGTCGAAGGGGAGGCTGCGCGCGCCGGCGATGTGCCCGGCGGCATACTCCTCGGCCGGCCGCACGTCCAGGAGCACGACCTCCCCGTCGGCCATCCGGCGCAGCAGCTCCTCGCGGTCCACCTCGTCGGCCTCGCGCAGCGGCTCCTCGCCCAGGTAGGCGGTCAGGGCCTGGCCGACGTCGGCGGAGTGCCGCCGGGCGACCGCGCCGAGCGAGGCGTAGAGGGACAGCACGTCGTCGCCGGCGAGGCGGTAGTAGACCCGGGTGCCCTCGCGGCGGGTGCGCACGAGGCTGGAGAGCTTGAGCACCTGCAGGTGCGCCGAGGCGGTGCTCACGCCCAGGCCGGCCTCACGGGCCAGGGCCTCCACGGTGCGCTCGCCCTGGGCGAGCAGCTCGACGAGCTGCAGCCGGCTCGCGTTGGCGAAGGCCTTGCCCACGACGGCGAGGTGGTCGAAGAGGTCGTGCCGGGGGCCGTCCATCAATCCTCCAAAGATCTTTGGAGGACCGTAGCAAAGCGTCGGACCTCAGTCCAGGTGGCTGCCGAGCGCGAGCAGTCCCTCCTGGCCGAGCACCTCGCCGGGCAGCAGCGGCACCTGGAGCACCGGCAGCCCGGGCAGCGCCGCCCGCAGCTGCTCCAGATAGCCCTCCTCGAGCTGGCGGCGGGCGGCGAGCAGGTCGCCGGCGTCGGCCGGCGAGCGCTTGTTGACCACGACCGCGGCGACGTCCATCCCGGCGCGCCGCAGCTGCCCGTGCAGCTCGACCGACTCCAGGACCGGCAGCCGCTCGGCCGCGGTCACGATGACGAAGCCGGTCGTCGTGGCGTCCTGCAGGGTCTCGCGCAGGCGCCGGAAGCGCTGCTGGCGACGGTCGAGCACGGCGCGGATCTCGGCGTCCCGGCGCGCCCGCCGGTCCTGGGTGCGGGCCGGCCCGATGGAGGTCCCGACGACGTCGGCGGCCAGGTCCCTCTCGCCGTCCCGGCCCCGGTCGCTGCCCTCGAGCCCGCGCAGGGCCGCGCCGAAGCGGGCCGAGCGGTCCTGACGGCGCAGCAGACCCTCGGTCCAGGCCTGCATGAGCTCGGGCAGCGCGACGAGCCGGGTGGTGTGCCCGCTGGGCGCGGTGTCGAGGACGACGAGCTCCTCCGGCGTCCGCGCCTCGAGCACCTCGGCGACCCGCTCCAGGACGGCCGCCTCGTGCGTGCCGGGAGCCTCGCGGGCGAGCTCCAGGTGCTTGTCCACTTCCCCCTGCAGGTGCTCGGGCATGAGCCGGTGCATGGTCGCGCGCACGGCCCGCAGGTGCTCCTGGGTGGTGCCGGCCGGGTCGATCTCGACGCCGCGCAGCAGCGGCGCCAGCTCGACGGGGCGGTCACCGACCGGGCGGCCCCACAGGTGGCCCAGGTTGTGGGCCGGGTCGGTGGAGACGACGAGGGTGGGGCGCCCGGCCCGCGCCTGGGCCAGGCCCAGGGCGGAGGCGACGGCGGTCTTGCCCACCCCGCCCTTGCCCCCCACGAAGAGGACCTGCCGGTCGCGGGCCAGGTCGGTCAGCACGGACATCGGGCTCCTCCTCCTCAGCAGCAGGCGAAGTGGTCCAGCGGCGAGCGGTCCAGGCCCATCCGCCGGTGCCAGTCGTGGAACTGCTCGTAGACGACCGGCAGCAGCTCGACGGTGTAGTAGCTGGCCGGGTTGGGGACCCCGAGCATCTCGGCCAGCACGACGACCATGAACAGGTCGTCCTCGTCCTGCTGCGCGCGGGCGAACGTGCGCCGGTAGGGCCCGCTGTAGAAGTCCCGCAGCCCCGCGGCCAGCCTCGGGAGGCGGCCGCGGGGCTGCGGGCGGGGGCTCGACATACCGTCAGGGTATGCCGTGACCTCAGTCGTGCGGCGGGTGGTCGCCCACCGACTCCATGTCGCGGGTGGCCTGCGCCAGCAGCTCGGCGTGGTCGTCGCCGTCGTAGGAGCGGGCGGCGCGCATCGCGGCGACGGCCTCCACGATCACCCAGACCGAGGCGACGAGGATGACCACGTCCAGCACCAGCAGGAGCCAGTTCTGCTGCTCCCAGAAGGTGCCCAGCTGGATGAACAGGGCGTAGATCGTCACCAGGCCCACGAAGACCAGCGGCACGAGCGCCGGCAACGGGTTGCGGCGGCGCCGGATGAGCATGATCGCCAGGATCGCCAGGGTCAGCCCGGCCATGAGCTGGTTGGTCGTGCCGAAGAGCGGCCAGATGAGCATGCCGCCGGAGCCGTCGGCGCCGGCGCCGAAGGTGAGCGCGAGCGCGATGCCGACCGCCAGGACGGTGGCCAGGTTCTTCCTGATCCGCACGCCGACGACATCGCCGATCTCCTGCACGACGAACCGCTGCAGGCGCACCCCCGTGTCCATGGTGGTCGCGGCGAAGAGGATCGCGGTGGTGGCCATGATCGTGGCCGAGAGGGACTGCGGCAGCCCCAGGCCGGCCTCGACGATGCGGCCGCCGCCCTCGACGAAGGCGCTGACGCCGCCGTCGTTGAACGCCTGGTAGACGCTCTCCCACTCGGTCAGCGTCTTGAAGCCGGCGGTGGTGGCCAGGATGGCGCCCAGCGCCAGCAGGCCCTCGCCGACGGCACCGAAGTAGCCGACGAAGCGGGCGTCGCTCTCCTTGTCCAGCTGCTTGGAGCTGGTGCCGGAGGAGACCATGCCGTGGAAGCCGGAGATCGCGCCGCAGGCGATCGTGACGAAGAGCAGCGGCACGATGCCGGGGGTGCCCTCGGGCACGTTGGTGTTGAAGGACGGCGCGACGATCTGCGGGCGCGCCAGCAGGACCGAGCCGTAGAGGATGCCCAGCGCGATGAACAGCTGCAGACCGTTGATGTAGTCGCGCGGCTGCAGCAGCATCCACACCGGCAGCATCGAGGCGATGCCGGCGTAGACGAACAGCAGGATGATCCACACCGCCTTGGCCGGCAGCCCCATGACCGTCTCGGGCAGCGCCAGCGGCATGTTGTCGCCGAGCACGATGAGGGCGTAGAGCGCGACGACGCCCACGACCGAGACGGTCGGTAGGTTCCAGTTGAGGCGGTAGATCGCCTGGCCGACGAGGAAGGCCACGACGAGGGCCCCCCAGGTGGGGATGACGGCGGTCGGGGTGGCGATGAGCAGGTTGGCGATGACCACCGCGAAGGCCGCGTTGACCATGAGCAGCAGCAGGAAGATCACGACGAGGAAGAGGTTGCGCCCGCGCGGCCCGACGTAGCGCCCGGAGAGCGCGCCGATGGACTGGCCCCGGTTGCGCACCGAGGCCCACAGGGCACCCATGTCGTGCATGCCGGCGAAGAAGACGGTGCCCAGGGTCACCCACAGGAAGGCCGGCAACCAGCCCCAGATGACGGCGACGGCGGGGCCCACGATCGGCGCCGCACCGGCCACCGAGGTGAAGTGGTGCCCCCACAGGACGTACCTGTTGGTCGGGACGTAGTCGACGCCGTCCCGCATCGTGTGGGCGGGCGTCGGCCTGGAGTCGTCGAGGGCGTAGACCTTGGCGGCGAGGAACTTCGAGTAGAGGAAGTACCCGGCCAGGATCATGCCCACGCCGATGAGGGCGAGGAGCAGGGAGTTCATGGCAGCACCTTTGGTGTCAAGAGTCGGGACCGGACGCCGTCACCGTAGCGGAAGCGGGCGCCTCCCTGGGCCGACGTGCCCCCGACGGGACTCGAACCCGCACTGTGCCCATTTTAAGTGGGCTGCCTCTGCCGGTTGGGCTACGGGGGCGTGGTCAGGGTAGCCGAGCCTCTTGCGCACCCCCCGCGGGCGCGGCGGGCGTGCGCATCCCGTACCGAAGGCGTAAGGATTCCGTCAGGACGGTACGGACCGTCGGTCGCGGGCCGGTAGCGTGCTCGGCCGTGGTCGCACTCGTCACGCGTCGAAGGAGGGAACCGCTGGTGCTGGACATCGCCTACCTGCTGGGCTGCGCTGCGCTGCTGGCCGTGGTGGAGCTGCTCGGCCGCGCGCTGGCCCGGCTGTGACCGTGCTGGGCTGGGTGGCGGTGCTCGCCGGCGCCGCCGCCGTCGTCTACCTGCTGGTCGCCCTGGTGCGTCCCGGGAGGTTCTGATGCAGGCCTTCACGGCGATCGCCTCCTTCCTCACCGTGGCCCTGGCCCTGGTGCTGGCGCACCGGCCGCTGGGCACCTACCTGGCCTGGGTGTTCACCTCGCGGCGGGACTGGGCCGTGGAGCGGGTGGTCTACCGCTTCCTGGGCGTGGACCCGCGGGGCGAGCAGTCCTGGCAGGCCTACCTGCGGGCCGTGCTGAGCCTGTCGCTGGCCGGCCTCGTGCTGGCCTACCTGCTGCAGCGCGCCCAGCACCTGCTGCCGCTCTCGCTGGGGCTGCCGCCGGTCCCGGAGGACCTGGCCTTCAACACCGCGGTCTCCTTCGTGGCCAACACGAACTGGCAGGCATACTCCCCCGAGCACACCATGGGGCACCTGGTGCAGATGAGCGTGCTCACCGTGCAGAGCTTCGTCTCCGCCGGGGTCGGTATGGCGGTCGCGGTCGCCCTGGTGCGCGGCTTCGCCTCCCGGGAGTCGACCACGCTGGGCAACTTCTGGGTGGACGTCGTCCGGGTGCACCTGCGGGTGCTGCTCCCCCTGGCGCTGCTCGCCGCCCTGGTGCTGGCCGCCGCAGGGACGGTGCAGAACCTGCACGGGTTCACCGGGGTGACCACGATCACCGGCCAGGAGGCGGTGGTGCCCGGAGGGCCGGTCGCCTCCCAGGAGGCCATCAAGATGCTGGGCACCAACGGCGGGGGCTTCTACAACGCCAACTCCGCCCACCCCTTCGAGAACCCGACCGCCTGGACCAACCTGCTC
>QEUR01000067.1 GCA_003577095.1 Acidobacteriota bacterium | reverse complement strand
AGGCCGAGGAGCAGGCCGCTGAGACCACCGAGCCGACGCCAGAGCCGGACCCGGTGTGGCAGAAGGAGCCGGTCCCCAACGAGCTCCCCAGCGACACCACCGCGATGGAGCCGCTGGACTACCTGACCGGCGGCATGACGCCCAAGTCGGTGATGGCCTCGGGCCACGGCCTGGCGATCGCCAACAACATGATGTACTCCCACACCTCCACGGTCTTCGACACCACGACCCGCGAGCAGATCGCCGTGCTGGACGACGAGCTCGACCTGTCCGAGTTCGGCGTCGAGGGGCACCCGGGCATCTCCGAGGGCTCGCCGGTGGAGGCGGTGTGGACCGCCGACGGGCGCTACGCCTACGTCTCGCAGTACACGATGTATGGCCAGAACTTCGGCGTCCAGGGCTTCGACGCCTGCACCCGCGACAGCGGCGTGGGCCCGTCCTTCCTCTACCGCTTCGACGCCGAGGAGATGGCCTGGGACCAGGTCATCAAGGTCGGCGCGGTCCCCAAGTACCTCGAGATCACCCCGGACCAGACCACGATCCTGGTCAGCAACTGGTGCGACGCGACGATCTCGGTCGTGGACGTGGAGAAGGCCTAGAAGACCAAGGTCATCGACGTCAACGAGTCGCCGCGCGGCATCGCGATCCTGCCCGACAGCAACACCGCCTACGTCGTGGCGATGTACGCCCAGTCGCTGTTCAAGATCGACATCGACGCCGGCACCAGCGAGCTGGTGATGAACACCACGCTCCGCCCCCGCCACCTGAACGTGACCGAGGACGGGAAGACGCTGTACATGACGGTCAGCTCGGCCAACACGATCTACAAGATCGACACCGAGACCGACGAGATCGTCGACGAGGTCTCCCCGGGCCTGGAACCGCGCTCGGTCACGCTGTCGCCGGACGAGACCGCGCTCTACGTCGTCAACTACAACGAGGCGACGGTCTCCAAGATCCGCACCTCGGACATGACGGTGATCCAGAAGGTCAACGTCGACGCCGACCCCATCGGCATCGACTACGACCCGGTGACCAACACCGTCTGGGTGGCCTGCTACAACGGCGCGATCTACGTCTTCGACGACCAGAGCACGCCCCTGTGAGAGGGGGCCCGGGCGGTCGGGGCACCCAGCCCCATCGCCTACCCTGAGCAGGTGATCCGCACCGCCCTCCGACCCGGCTGGCTGGCCCTGCTGGCGCTGCTGGTCGTGATCGTGTGGGCCTTCTACCAGCTCGGCATGTGGCAGATCGGCGTCAGCTCCAACGAGGCGGCCCGCGAGCACGCCGCGGCGCAGGCCGCCCGCCCGACCGAGCCGCTGGGCCAGGTGACCGCGCCGCACCAGCCCTTCCCGGACGACGGTGCCGGGCTCTCGGTCTCCGCCGAGGGGGTGTATGACGTCGCCGACCAGTTCCTCGTCCCCGGCCGGGTGCTCGAGGGCGAGCCGGGCTACTGGGTGGTCACGCCGCTGCGCACGGCCGCCTCGGGACAGGAGGCGCTGCTGCCGGTCGTGCGCGGATTCGTCACCGACCCCACGCTGGCGGACGAGCCGGTAGCCGACCCGGTGTCGGTGACCGGGACGCTGGCGCCGAGCGAGTCCCCCGGCGAGGCCGGCGACCTGGGCGACCTGCCCGCAGGCCAGCGGGCCACGATCGACACCGCAGACCTGGTCAACGTCTGGGACGCGCCGGTGTACAACGCCTTCGTCTTCCTCGTCGACGAGCAGCCGGCCGTGACCGACGCGTCCGTCGTGCGCATCCCCCCGCCGGTCTTCGGCGAGAGCGGCATCGTCTGGCGCAACTTCGGCTACGGCCTGCAGTGGTTCACCTTCGCCGCCTTCGCCGTCTACATGTACGTCCGGTTCCTGCGCCAGGCGAGCAGGCCCCGCCCGGACGAGCCACCCCATACCCCGTCCCCAGAAGCCCGACCCCAGGAGGAGACCCCATGTCCGCCCGTGCCAAGCTCACGTTCTTCCGCGTGATGGCCTTCGTCGTCGGCGTTGGGCTGCTCCTGCTCTGCGCCCACATCGTGCTGCGCTACGGCTTCGACAACCACGCCCTGGCCTGGTGGCCCAGCCCGCACGGGTGGGTCTACATGGTCTACCTCGTCGCGGTGGCCCTGCTGGGCTTCGAGCTGCGCTGGGGGCTGGGCAAGATGGTGGGCGTCATGCTCGCCGGGTGCGTGCCCTTCCTCTCCTTCTGGGTCGAGCACCGGGTGCACGGCCAGGCGCTCGCGCAGATCGAGGCCGCCGAGGCCGGCGCCGATAGGGTGTCCGCGTGAGCGAACCCCTCGACGCGCGACCGGTCCTGGTCGTCGACTTCGGCGCCCAGTACGCCCAGCTCATCGCCCGCCGGGTGCGCGAGGCGGACGTCTACAGCGAGATCGTGCCGCACACGATGCCGGCCGCCGAGATGCTCGCCAAGGACCCCGCCGCGATCATCCTCTCCGGCGGCCCGTCCTCGGTCTACGCGCAGGACGCGCCGGGCCTGGAGGAGGCGGTCGTCACCTCCGGCGTGCCGGTCCTGGGCATCTGCTACGGCTTCCAGGCCATGGCGCGCGTCCTGGGTGGGGAGGTCGCCCGCACCGGGCAGCGCGAGTACGGTCACACCCGCGCCGCGGTGTCCGCGTCCGGCAGCACGCTCTTCGCCGGGCAGCCCGAGGAGCAGGACGTGTGGATGTCCCACGGCGACGCGGTGAGCGCCGCGCCCGCGGGCACCACGGTCACCGCCAGCACCCCGGGCGCCCCCGTCGCCGCCTTCGAGGACGACGCGCGGCGGCTCTACGGCGTGCAGTGGCACCCGGAGGTCCTGCACTCGGCGCACGGCCAGCAGGTGCTGGTCAACTTCCTCCGCGAGGGTGCCGGCATCGAGCCGACCTGGACCAGCGGCAACGTGGTCGAGCAGCTCGTCGAGGACGTGCGCGCGAAGGTAGGCGAGGACCGGGTCATCTGCGGGCTCTCCGGAGGGGTCGACTCCTCGGTCGCCGCCGCGCTCGTGCAGCGCGCCGTCGGCGACCAGCTGACCTGCGTGTTCGTCGACCACGGGCTGCTGCGCGAGGGCGAGGTCGAGCAGGTCGAGCAGGACTTCGTCGCCGCCACCGGCGTCGACCTCGTCGTCGTCGACGCCCGCGAGCGCTTCCTCGGCGCGCTGGCCGGCGTGACCGACCCGGAGGAGAAGCGCAAGACCATCGGCCGGGAGTTCATCCGCGTCTTCGAGCAGGCCGCCCGCGACATCGTGCTCGCGCACGAGGGCTCCGCCGGGGAGGACGACCACCCGGTCAAGTGGCTGGTGCAGGGGACGCTCTACCCGGACGTCGTCGAGAGCGGCGGCGGGACCGGCGCCGCCAACATCAAGAGCCACCACAACGTCGGCGGTCTGCCCGACGACCTGCAGTTCCAGCTCATCGAGCCGCTGCGCACCCTCTTCAAGGACGAGGTCCGCCAGGTGGGCCTCGAGCTGGGCGTCCCCGAGGGGATCGTCTGGCGCCAGCCCTTCCCGGGCCCCGGGCTCGGCATCCGGATCGTCGGCGAGGTGACGGCCGAACGGCTGGCGGTCCTGCGCCGGGCCGACGCGATCGCCCGCGAGGAGCTCACCGCCGCCGGCCTGGACCGCGACATCTGGCAGTGCCCCGTCGTGCTGCTGGCCGACGTCCGCTCGGTCGGCGTCCAGGGGGACGGCCGCACCTACGGCCACCCGGTGGTGCTGCGCCCCGTGTCCAGCGAGGACGCGATGACCGCCGACTGGAGCCGCGTGCCCTACGACGTGCTCGCCCGGATCTCCTCGCGGATCACCAACGAGGTCGAGGACGTCAACCGCGTCGTCCTCGACGTGACGAGCAAGCCGCCGGGGACGATCGAGTGGGAGTGAGGGGTATGCCGTCCGCACCCCTCCGGCGCGCCCGCACCACCGCGGCGCTCGCCGCCGGCAAGGCAGCGCGCCTCGCCTCGCGGCTGCGGGGCGGCGGCTCGGCGCTGCCGGGCCTGGTGACCGAGACGATCGACCCGGCGGTGCTGCGGCATACCCTCGGGTCGTTGCCTCGCGGCGTGGTGGTGGTCTCGGGGACCAACGGCAAGACGACCACGACCAAGATGCTGGTGGCGCTGCTGCGCGCGCACGGGCTGCGGGTCTTCACCAACCCGACCGGGTCCAACTTCACCCGCGGCGTGATCTCCTCGATGCTCGGCGAGATCGGTCTGCGCGGCCGCCTCGACGCCGACCTGGCCGTCGTCGAGCTGGACGAGGCGCACGCCCTGCACTTCGCCGCCCAGGTGCCGCCCACGCACACCCTGCTGCTCAACGTGGCGCGCGACCAGCTCGACCGGTTCGCGGAGATCGACCACACCGCGCGGCTGCTCACCCGGCTCGGCGAGCAGACGACGAGGGGCGTCGTGCTCAACGCCGACGACTCGTTCATCTCGCGCGTGCGCGAGCAGGTGGGTCCGGGGGTGACGGTGCGGTGGTTCGCGGTGGACCCCGCGGTGGCGGACCGTCTGCCGCAGCTGCAGGAGGCCGACGTCCGCTTCGAGGACGACGAGGAGCGGCCGACCCTGGGACCGGAGGACGGGCTGCTGGTGCCGGGGGAGGACGGGCGCTCGCTCACCGTGCGCTTCCCGGGCGGGCGGGACGTCGGGCCGCTGAGGCTGCGCCAGCGGGGGCTCGCGGCGATGATCAACGCGACGGCCGCGACGACGACGGCCCGCGAGCTGCTCGGGGAGGCCTTCGACCCCGGCACGGCGGCCGAGGCCCTCGCGGCGGTCGAGCCGCCCTTCGGCCGCGGGGAGGTCATCGACGTGGGCGGCGCGCCGCTGGAGCTGGTGCTGGTCAAGAACCCGGCCGGCTTCACCGTCGCGCTCGGCACCTACGGCGGCGAGCCGGTCGCCACGATGGTCGCGATCAACGACGACTACGCCGACGGGCGCGACGTGTCGTGGCTCTACGACGTGTCCTTCGAGTCCCTGCGCGGCCAGGGCGTCGCGCTGACGTCCGGCGTGCGCGGCTGGGACATGGCGCTGCGGCTGCGCTACGACGGCGTCGAGGTGGGGGCCGTCGAGACCGACCTGGACGCGGCCCTGGAGCGCTTCCTGCGCGAGCACGCCGGTGAACCGACCAGGATCTTCTGCACCTACACCGCGATGATGCGCCTGCGGCGCCGGCTGGCCGACCGCTTCGGCCTGGCGCGGTTCGGGGAGGAGACGGCGTGAGCGAGGACCTGACGACCGCCCTGCCGGGCGACGTCGCCGCGATGGCACGGGTGCCGGCCGACAAGGGCGAGGTGCACCTGGTCCACCTGTACCCGCGCGAGATGAGCATCTACGGCGACCTGGGCAACACCCGGTGCCTCGCGGCGCGCCTGCGCTGGCACGGCTACCAGCCGGTCGTCCACGACCACCACCCCGGCGCGCCGTGGCCGGACCGGGTCGACATCGTCCTCGGCGGCGGGGGCCAGGACAGCGGCCAGGCCCGCGTGCAGGACGACCTCGCGGTGCACGCCGACCGGTTGAGGGAGCTGGCCGCCGACGGCGTGCCGATGCTCATGGTGTGCGGCATGTACCAGCTCTTCGGCGATGCCTTCGTCACCGTCGAGGGACGGCGGCTGCCCGGGCTGGGGATCCTCGACGTCACCACCCGCGGCAACTCGACCCGGATGATCGGTCCGGTCGTCCTCGACACGGACTTCGGCCAGGTGGTCGGCTACGAGAACCACTCGGGTTCCACCCTGCTCGGCGAGGGACAGGCCCCGTTCGGCCGGGTGCGCCACGGCAGCGGCAACAACGGCTCCGACGGCACCGAGGGTGCGCGCACGAACAACGTCGTCGGCACCTACCTGCACGGCCCCGTGCTGCCGGCCAACCCGGCTCTGGCCGACGGGCTGCTGGAGCACGCGGCCCGGCGCGCCACGGGCGACTGGGTGCCGGGAGATGTCGACGACGAGCTGGCCCACGAGGCGCACGACCGGCAGGTCCGCCGCTTGCTCGGCTAGCGAGACCGAGTCGCGGGACCGGGCCGCACGCAGCGCACCGACCGTGTCGCCGGTCGGGGTGGTCAGGCCAGCCGGCCCTCCGCCTTCGCCGTCCGTCCGGTGCGGGCCCACCACGCCGCCAGCGTCGTCACCCCGAACGGCACCACCAGCAGGTGGGCGTAGATGGCGTAGAGCAGCGCGGTCGCCGACGCGGCGCCCGGCGCCCCGCCGAAGAGCACGAGGATCCCCGCGGTGCCGACCTCCGTCACCCCGAGCCCGCCCGGGGTCACCGCCATGACGGTGAGGAACTGCCGGAAGGTGTAGGCGGCGATCAGCTCGGGCACCGGCAGGTCCATCCCGACCACGCGGGCCGCGAGCCAGTAGAGGCCGAAGAGGAAGACGAACTGCCCGACCATGCCCAGCGTCATACGGGGCCACCCGCAGCGCACCACCTGCTCGATCCGCTCGCGCTGGTCGGTGACCAGGTGGTCGACGCCGCGGCCCTCGCGCACCCTCCGGCTGACCGGGGACAGGGCCGCCCGCAGGACGCGTCCGACCAGGCGCGCGACGCGGTCGGAGAAGATCATCAGCGCTCCCACCACCACCACGCCGGTGCCCAGTGCCCCGGCGAGGAAGGCGCCGTTGACGACGAGCTGCGGTGCGGCGACGGTGCCGGCGACGACGACGAGACAGCCGATCACCGGGAGGGTCACCCGGGCCAGCACGTTCCACAGCGCGGTGACGAGGAAGGAGCTGGAGACGGCCGACTTCGAGAAGCCCCACGAGCGCAGCATCATCCACGAGACCGCCACCCCGACGGCGGCGCCGAGAGGCACCAGGTTGGCGATCGTGGCCGCCGAGGCGTTGATCTTGAGCGCCTGCACGTGCCCCACCCCGGGCAGCGACCCGATCACCACCCACGTGTAGCAGAACAGCCCCGCCAGCAGCAGCGCCCCCATCGCCACCGCGGTGCCGAGCCGGACGCGGGAGAGCTGGGCGCCGATCTCGGCCCAGGAGGTGTCGAGCAGGTGCGGCAGCCCGAAGGAGATGAGCAGGACGACGAGGACCAGGCCGAAGACCGACTGGAGGACCTCCCTCCAGCCGATCCGGGGCAGCGTCGGGACCCGTTCGCTCACGCGGCACCCGCCCGGGCACCCCGCGGCGAGAGCAGCCACCACAGCCCGACGACGGGCAGGACGAGCGGGATCAGCAGGTAGCCCAGCCCGTAGTCCGACCACACGGTCGCGTCCGGGAACATCTCCGGCGCCACCATGCTCCAGGTGCCCACGACGAGCACGCCCGCGAGCTCCACGGACAGGGCCACCACGCTCACCCACCAGGCCACGCGCCCCCGCACGGACAGGGAGACGAACACCACGACGTACACCAGGGCGGCGAAGGCGGACAGCCCGTAGGCGAGCGGCGCCTCGTGCCAGCGCGTCGAGATCTGCGCGGCGGACCGCGAGACGGTGCCGATGACGAAGACGAGGTAGAGCGCCAGGATGACCCGGCCGGGACCGTGCCGCCGGTCGCCGGCGTGCGCCTCGGGGTGCCTCACGGCAGCATCCCGACGCCGTACCAGATCTGCGCCGAGCGGGCGGCCATCACCGCGGCGGTGAAGGCGGCCACCGCCAGCACGAAGGTGCTCCACCTGGTCGGCTCCTCGCGCGACCAGATCAGCGCCAGGGCCGGGAGCAGCAGGATCGTCACCAGGTAGGCCCACAGCTCCCAGGAGGGTCCGACCGGCGAGTCCCCGCGCAGCTGGCGCACGAGGTACCAGCCGGCGTAGGTGAGCACGGCCGCCTGCACCACCCACGTCAGGCCGGTCGTCAGCCGCCCGGGCGGCCGGCCGTTGAGTCCGCTGATCAGGCACACGAAGGCGACCGCCAGCCCGCCCAGGAGCATGGTCAGGGTGGGCGGGTCGAGGTATGCGGTGGAGCTGCCGGTCACGGGCCACCAGCCTACGGGTGCGGTGCTGTGGAGAACCCGGGAAGGTCGTCGGCGCGCCCACCTAGGATGGTGGGCACGATGAGCAGCCTGTTCGACCACCTCTCCTTCGACCTGCCCGTGCCCTCGATGACCGCTGCCCAGGCGAGCGGTCATGCCGACGAGCAGGCCGTCGAGGGGGCTGACGGTGTCGACGAGCGGGGCATACCCGCGTGGGCGCTCGGCGAGGGCGAGGCACCCCCGGCGCAGCAGCCCCGCCGGCCCCGTCAGGAGATCGACGTCGAGGCGCTGCTGGCGGGGCTCAACGAGCCGCAGCGCGAGGCGGTGACGCACCGCGGCGGTCCGCTGCTCATCGTCGCGGGCGCCGGATCGGGCAAGACCCGGGTGCTCACCCACCGGATCGCCTACCTGCTCGCCGAGCGGCACGTCCACCCCGGGCAGGTCCTGGCGATCACCTTCACCAACAAGGCCGCCGCGGAGATGCGCGAGCGGGTCGAGGCGCTCGTCGGGCCCCGCGCCCGGGCGATGTGGGTCTCCACCTTCCACTCCGCCTGCGTGCGCATCCTGCGACGGGAGGCGCAGACGGCCGGCCTGCGCTCGTCCTTCTCCATCTACGACGCCGCCGACAGCCAGCGCCTCATGGGGATGGTCATCCGTGACCTCGACCTGGACCCCAAGCGCTACCCGGCGCGGGCCTTCCTGGCGAAGGTCTCCAACGCCAAGAACGAGCTGCTCGACGAGGAGGCCTTCGCCGCGCAGGCCGGCAACAACCCCTACGAGCAGAAGGTCGCCGAGGCCTACTCCCTCTACCAGCGGCGGCTGCGGGCGGCCAACGCCCTCGACTTCGACGACCTCATCTCCACCACCGTGCACCTGCTGCGCGCCTTCCCCGACGTGCGCGAGCACTACCGGCGCCGGTTCCGCCACGTCCTCGTCGACGAGTACCAGGACACCAACCACGCCCAGTACGCCCTCGTCCGCGAGCTCGTCGGCCACCTGGGCGACATCGTCGACGGCGGCGACCGGCCGCTGCCTCCGGCCGAGCTGTGCGTCGTGGGTGACGCCGACCAGTCGATCTACGCCTTCCGCGGCGCGACGATCCGCAACATCGTCGAGTTCGAGGAGGACTACCCGGAGGCGCGCACGATCCTGCTCGAGCAGAACTACCGCTCCACCGCCACGATCCTCTCGGCCGCCAACGCCGTCATCGCCCGCAACCCCCACCGCCGGGACAAGCGGCTGTGGACGCAGGCGGGGGAGGGGCGCAAGATCGTGGGCTACGTCGCCGACGACGAGCACGACGAGGCCTCCTTCGTGGCACGCCGGATCGACGAGCTCGGCGACGAGCGCGGCGTGCGCCCCGGCGACGTCGCCGTCTTCTACCGCACCAACGCCCAGTCCCGCGCGCTGGAGGAGGTGCTGGTGCGCACCGGCCTGCCCTACAAGGTGGTCGGCGGCACCCGCTTCTACGAGCGCCGCGAGGTCAAGGACGCGCTGGCCTACCTGCGGGTGCTGGCCAACCCGGCCGACGACGTCAACCTGCGCCGGATCCTCAACACCCCCAAGCGCGGCATCGGTGACCGGGCCGTCGGCGCGGTCAGCGCGCTGGCCGAGCGCGAGCGGATCCCGTTCGTCGCCGCGCTGGGCAGGGCGGAGGACGCGCCCGCGATCGCCACCCGCTCGGTCGCCGCGATCAAGGGCTTCACCGCGCTGCTGGAGGAGCTGGGCGGGATCGCCGCGGACGAGGAGAGCGGCGTGGGGGACCTGCTCGAGGCGATCCTGGACCGCACCGGCTACCTCGCCGAGCTGCGTGCGAGCAGCGACCCGCAGGATGAGACGCGGGTGGAGAACCTCGCCGAGCTCGTCGCCGTCGCCCGCGAGTTCGACGACAACTACCCCGAGGGCGGGCTCGTCGACTTCCTCGAGCAGGTCTCCCTCGTCGCCGACGCCGACGAGATCCCCGAGGGCGACGACTCCTCGGGCGTGGTCACGCTCATGACCTTGCACACCGCCAAGGGCCTGGAGTTCCCCGTCGTCTTCCTCACCGGCCTGGAGGACGGCACCTTCCCGCACCAGCGCAGCCTCGACGACCCCGACGAGCTGGAGGAGGAGCGGCGCCTGGCCTACGTCGGGATCACCCGGGCGCGCGAGCAGCTGCACCTGTCCAGGGCCGGCACCCGGGCCGCGTACGGCGCCCCGCAGTACTTCCCGCCGTCCCGCTTCCTCGACGAGGTCCCCGAGGAGCTGGTCACCTGGGAGCGCACCGACGCCGACCGGTCCAGCTTCGGCGGGCGGCGCTCGGCCGCCGAGGCGACCGGGTGGGCCGGGGGGTATGCCGCCCGCGGCCGGGGCGGGCGCGGCGGCCGGCCCGAGGTGGTCCGGCTCGACCCGCGCGGGAGCGCGCCCCGTCCCGCGCGCAGCGAGGCCGAGACGGCCGAGCTCGAGGCGCTCGCCGGGGGAGACCGGGTCAGCCACGACACCTTCGGGCTGGGCACCGTCGTGCGCGTCGAGGGCACCGGCAAGCACACGATGGCGCACGTCGACTTCGGCGGCGAGACCGGCGTCAAGCGGCTGCTGGTGCGGGTGGCGCCGCTGACCAAGCTGTAGCCGGGGGTCGTCCCGGAGCGCGACGGCGCGGGACCGCCTCGTCGCTGGCCGGGCGCGGCACCGCGTGGGAGGACGGCGCGGCGCTGCGCTAATCTCTGGCCATGACCTCAACACCGTTGCGCGTCGTCGTGGCCAAACCAGGCCTGGACGGCCACGACCGCGGGGCCAAGGTCGTCGCCCGTGCGCTGCGCGACGCCGGCGTCGAGGTGATCTACACCGGGCTGCACCAGACGCCCGAGCAGATCGTCGCGGCCGTCGTCGCCGAGGACGCCGACGCCGTCGGGCTGTCGGTCCTCTCCGGAGCCCACCTGACGCTCTTCCGGCGGGTCATCGACCTGCTCGCCGAGCAGGACGCCTCCGACGTGGTCGTCTTCGGCGGCGGGATCATCCCCACCGAGGACGTCGCCGCGCTCAAGGAGATGGGCGTGGCCGAGGTCTTCACCCCGGGCGCCAGCACCACCGACATCACCGGCTGGGTGCACGAGCACCTCGCCCGACCCGACTGACACCGTCCGCCCGGCGCCCCGCCGGGCGGACGTCCACGTCATACCCCTCATCAGTTTCGTCCACCCACCTCACACGATTGGGAAGCCACCCGTGGATCTGTTCGAGTACCAGGCACGCGACATGTTCGAGAAGCACGGGGTCCCCGTGCTCGCCGGCGCCATCGCCGACACGCCGGAGGAGGCGCGCGCGGCCGCGGAGCGGATCGGGGAGCTCTCCGGGGGCGTGACCGTCGTCAAGGCGCAGGTCAAGACCGGTGGCCGCGGCAAGGCCGGCGGCGTCAAGGTGGCGAGGTCGCCCGAGGAGGCGCAGGCCGCCGCCGAGCAGATCCTCGGCATGGACATCAAGGGCCACACCGTCCACCGCGTGATGATCGCCCAGGGAGCCAGGATCGCCGAGGAGTACTACTTCTCCCTCCTGCTCGACCGGGCCAACCGCTCGCTGCTGGCCATGTGCTCCAAGGAGGGGGGTATGGAGATCGAGCAGCTGGCGGTCGAGCGCCCCGAGGCGCTCGCCCGGGTCGAGGTCGACGCCAACACCGGCATCGACGAGGCCAAGGCGAAGGAGATCGTCGACGCGGCCGGCTTCGACGCCGAGACCGGCGCCAAGATCGTGCCGGTCCTGACCCGGCTGTGGGAGGTCTACCACGACGAGGACGCCACCCTGGTCGAGGTCAACCCGCTGGTG
>QEUR01000066.1 GCA_003577095.1 Acidobacteriota bacterium | reverse complement strand
ACGGACGGATGACGACCGTCGAGCCCGGGGAGCCGGTCCGGCAGCCGTCAGCGGCGCTCGTCGTCGCCGTCGGGGCGGTCCTGCGGGGCCGCGTAGGGGTCGGTCGGTCCGGGCGGGGGCGGCGGGGCCGACTGCCAGCCGCCGGAGCCGGGCGGCGGGTGCTCCTGGCCGTAGGACCGGCCCTGGTCGTAGGGCTGGCCCTGGCCCTGGGGCTGCTCCGCGGAGCCGTAGGGCTGACCGGAACCGTAGGGCTGGCCGGAGGAGTCGTAGCCTCCCTGCCCGCCGTAGGCTCCCGGACCCCCGTAACCGCCCTGGTAGCCACTCGCGGCCAGCGCCGCCTTCTTGTCGCGGCTGCGGCCCACGAGCCACAGGATCAGGCCGAGCAGCGTCAGGAGCACCAGCGGGAAGAGCGCCAGGAAGGCGATCCCCGCAGCCACGATGCCGGTCACGTCGGACAGCCCGAGCGAGGGGCTGACCATGGCGTCGCCGTCGCACTGGACCGTGTGCTCACCGGACTCCTGCGCGGTGAACGTCCCCACCACCGTGACGCCCTGCTCGGCCGCGGCGTCGAAGGCCGGGTCCTGCGTGACGGGCACGTCCGCGCCGCTGGGCGAGGTCACGGTGCAGGTGGGGTGCTGCCCGCTGTCGGCCAGGACCAGGCGCACCCGGTCCGTCTCCATCGGCACGGTGACCGGTTGGCCCTGCGTCACCTGGACCGAGTCGGCCTCCATCGACGAGGCCGTCCGCACGGTGCTGACGACCCCCCACACCGCCACCGCGACCGCGACGATCGACAGGACGAGGCCGATGAAGAAGAGGATCTTGCCGGGCGTGGTCATCCCGCTCTTGCGCGGGGGGACCGCCGCCTGGCCGTACGCGTAGTCGCTGGGTGGCATGCTCACACCCCCAACCTAACGCCCCCAGGCCTCCTCCGGGCCGCAGGCTCCGCCGCCTGTGGACGACCGGCGCGTGCGGTCAGCGGTAGGTGTCGCTCGCGGCGTCCTGGTCGAAGGGGTCGTCGCGGTGCGACACGCGGCCCTCGTCGTCGACGAAGACGAGGTCCCCGGAGGCGAGCAGCTCGGCGATCTCCTCCTCGGACATGGCGGCCAGCTCCTCGTCGGTGAGCTCGACGTAGCCGTCCTCGTCGGCCTCGTCCTGCGCCGGGTCGTCACCGTCACCGTCGTCGAGGTCGTCGCCCGCGTCCGGACCGGACGTGTCGCCGGTCGCCGTGCGGTCGTCGTCACGGTCCTCGTGGATCGCCGACGGACCCTGCGCCTCGTCCTCCCACCACTCCTCGGCGCCCTGGGTGGGGGGCTCGCCGGCGTCGCCCACGGCATACCCGTCGTCGTCCTGGTCGTCGGTCCCGTGCCGGACCACGAGCAGGAGGGCGCCGCCGATGAGCAACAGCGTGGCCCCCGCGAGGGTCCCCATGCTGCCGAGCAGCAGGCCGCCGATGCGCAGCAGGCCGTCGGCGGGGCTGACCTCGGGGGCGATGACGACGCCGCGGCCGGTGCACTCGACGGTGTGCTCGCCCGCGGACTGGGCGCGGAAGGACCCGACGACCTGGAAGCGCAGGAGCGGGTTGTCCAGCCCGACCCGGCGGCCGTCGTCTGCCAGGTGGTTGACCGGGACCTCGCCGCCGGGGCCGGCGACGGTGCAGACGACCTGGTCGACCGGCGTCGGCGCGGTCTCACCGGGCGCGACGAGCCCGCCGGTGATGTAGAGCGTGCGCTCCGCCCCGGCCGACAGGGTGACCGTGGCGGTGCCGTCGAGCAGCTCGGCGGAGTTGTCGCGCAGGTTGTTGATCAGGCTGCGGGTGGTGAGCCCGGCGACCAGCAGGACCACCAGTGAGACCGCGAGCAGCAGCCCGCCCACGCGCACCAGCGCCTGGCCGGAGCGACGCAGCCGGCCCCGGTTCGTGCGCGGGCGCCGGGGCGCGTCGGTCTGCTCTGGGGACATGCTCCGACTCTAGGCGCCCGACCCCCTCGGCGGCACACCGCGGCACGCCGGATCCTGTCCTCAGCCGGTGCCGCGCTGCTCGGACTCGGTGGCCGGACGCAGCACCAGGCGGGTCCACGCCCCCACGTAGATCCGGTCGTCGCGGTCCAGCTCGACGCGCTGGCCAGGGGTGATCGGCGTGGACGGGAGCGGCTCGCCGACCGTCCCGACGAAGGTGCCGTTGCTGCTACCCAGGTCCTCGATCCACCACCGGCGGCCGTCGCTCGTCAGCTGGGCGTGGCGTCGCGACACCGCGCTGTCGATGCCGGCGTCGACGTCCGGGCGCGCACCGAGGCTGCCCGACGGACGCCCCACCAGCGCGCTGCTGCGCGTCAGCAGCACGATGTCCGGGACACCCGGGCTCGGGATGGTCTCGGCGGTCTGCTGCACGGCGTACCAGTCGGGGTCGACCCACAGCTCGACCACCCACGCCTGGGCGAGCGCACGGGACGGAGGGGTATGCCGTGGCCTGCGCTGCGGGGGCGCGACCGGGGCCTCCTGGGTCTCCGGGGCGGGCGCGTCCGGGGCGGGCGCGTCCGGGATTGGCGGCTCGGGCTGGCGCTCGGCGTCGGGCTGGGGGTCGGCGCCTGGCAGGGGCTCAGGCGCCTCCGGCTCGATCGGGTTCTCGTCCGGCTCATCCGTCGGCTCCGCGGCGTGCGTCTCGTCGGCCGATGGCTCTTCGCCCTCGACCGGCTCCTCGTCGGCGACCGGCTCTTCGCCCTCGACCGGCGCCTGGCCCTCCGCCGGTTCGTCCTGGCCCGGGTCCTGGCCCTCGTCCGAGTCCTCGACCGAGTCCTCGTGCGACTCCTCGTGCTCGTCCGGCTCCTCGGTCGCCGGCTCCGACCCCATCGGAGGCGTGCCTGTCGTGAAGTCGTAGCCGCACGCCTCGCAGAAGAGAGCATCGGCGACGTTGGCCGCGCCGCAGTGCGGGCAGATCTGGGCCGCAGCGCCGGTCCGACGGTCTCGGTCCGACGGTTCCTGCGTCATGGCGCCGTCCCCGTCGGACCGTCCCTGCAGGACGCTCGCCCGCGCCGCCCCGGCCCCACCGGCAGCACCCGCGGACGGCGCCGCGCCCATGGGTGCCCCGCACGTGTCGCAGTAGTCCAGCGACTCGCTCAGGTGGCCCTCGGGACAGCGGGCACTCACTGCTGGCGCACCCTGGTCGTCTTGGTCGAGGCGGTGTCGAGCTCCATCTCGTCGAGCTTGTCGACGTTGCGCTTGAGCGTGACCCGGCCGGTGGCGGCGTCCTCGATCTCGACGACGCGAGCCAGCCGCGAGGTCGCTGCCTCGTCGCCGGTCTCGCGGGCCAGCTGCACGGCACGGCCCAGCTTGGAGGTCGCGGTGGCGTCGTCGCCGAGCGCCTTAGCCCGGAGCCCGTCCTGGATCGCCGAGGCCAGCTCGGTCTGGCCGGTGTAGTGCGCCACCTCGGGGCTGATCTGCGCGGTCAGCAGGCTGTCGGCCGACCAGCGCGCCTTGACCAGTCCCTGCGCCACGACCTCGTCGCCGACCGCGAGCTGCACCCGCGAGGCCAGCTGCTCCTGGCCGACCGCCTTCGGCGCCAGCCGCACCGCCACGTGGAAGTCCCGGGTCTCGTCACCCCACGCCCCGGTGTCGTAGCCGCCGGTCAGCGCGTTGACCTCGACCCGCCGGGAGGACAGGTCCTCCAGCGTGGGCGAGACCTGCTTGACGAAGAGCACCTCGGCACCCTGCGGCGCCCACACGCGCAGCTGGGCGTCGGTGATCCCGCGTCCCATCGACTGCTCCATCAGCGCGGCGAAGTCCTCCGGGAGCCCGTCCCAGGTGCGGATCAGGTCCACGCTGCCCATCAGCGCCTGCGCGATCCGGCGCACCTCCTCGACCTGCCAGGCCGCGCCGAGCCCGCGGCAGTCCGCCTGGAAGCGGCCGCGCACCTGCTCGATCGCCCAGCTCAGCTCCTGCGGGGTCTCGTGCTGGTTGGCGCCGTCGGTGAGCAGGATCGCGTGCTTCTTGGTCAGCGTCGGCACCGACCCGAAGAGCTGTCCCGCCGCGAGCAGCCAGCGTCCCATCGCGGTCCCGCCGCCCGGCGCCAGCCGCTGCAGCGAGCGCTTGGCCTCCAGCCGGGTCTGCGGGGACATGCGCACCATCGCCGCCGACGTCCCGTCCGGGTAGCACAGCGCCGCCTCGTGGTTGCCCGCGATGATCGCGAACCACACGCCGTCGACGATCTGGTCCAGCGCGGCGGACGCCGCATACGCCGCAGCCCGCACGCCCTGGACGTCCATCGACCCGGACACGTCGACGATGATGATCTCGCCCGCCTCGCCGGAGGCCGAGCTCATCGGCGTCACCGTCCCGGCCCCCGCGCAGGTGACCGACACGATCGCGTGGACGTCGGTCCCGCCGTCGGGCAGGAACTCGTTCTGGTAGACCGTCGCGCTGAACTCAGCCATGCGTCCCATCCTGCCCCGCGGCGGGGGCGTCGTTCTCCTCCGGGTATGCCGTCTCCACCGTCGGCTCGGCCTCCTCACCCGGGCGGTCGGTCGCCCCGCCGCCCGTCCGGGCCAGCGCCACGGTGATGTTGTCGGCGCCGCCGCGGTCGTTGGCCCACGCGACCAGCGCCTGCGCCAGGTCGAGGGGGTCGGGCCCGACGCGGCGCTCCTCGGCGCGGACCACGGCGCGCAGGTCGGCCGGCTCGGAGGCGTAGTTCCACAGCCCGTCGGAGCACACCAGGACCCAGCCGGGCTGGTCGACGTCGACGGAGGTGACCGCGGGCCGCTGGTCGGGGGCGTCCGGTCCCAGCCAGCGGGTGATCGTGTGCGCCAGCGGGCTGGCCTCGGCGCTGGCCCGGTCCATGCCGGCACGGACCTGCTCCTCGGCCATCGAGTCGTCGGTCGTCAGCCGGTGCGCCTCGCCCTGGTCCGGCAGCCAGTAGCCGCGGCTGTCGCCGACCGACCCGAACGTGGCGGTGCCGTCCTCGACGACGGCGGCGACGAAGGTGCAGGAGGGCGCCGAGTCGGGGAAGTCCTGGCCGACCCGCTCGACCGCGGCCGAGGCGGCCGAGGTCGCGGCGACCAGCCGCTCCGCCGGGGCGTCGGTGCTCGAGGTGAGCACCTGCAGGGCCGCGTCGGCGGCGGCCATGCTGGCCTCGGCCGAGCGGGTCGCCGTGGTCACGCCGTCGCAGACGACCAGCGCGGCGCGGCCCTCCTCGTCGCCCCACACCGCCATCGCGTCCTCGTTGTCGGAGTGCCGGATGCCGCGGTCGCAGACGGCGGCGACGGTGGGGGAGGGCTGGGCGGTGAAGTGGTGCCGCGGGTCCGGGCGGCGCTCGCCGCACTCGGTGCACCAGCCGTCCGCGTCGAACGCACCGCCGCAGCGGCAGGTGCCGTGGTCGACCGGCTCCGGCTCTGGCGCAGGGGCCGGCTCGTCCGGCAGGGTCCCGTCCAGCACGAGCATCGGTGTGGGCAGCGGGGGCGGGCCGTCGGCGAACGGCTCCGGCTCCTCCTCGGCCACCTCCAGGTCGGCCACCTCCGGTCCGGCCCTGTCGGGCGCCTCGCCGGTGCTCCGCGGAGCCGTCTCCTGCGTACCGTCCGTGTCGCCGGTCGGGTCGGAGGGGTCGGCGGGGTCGGGCGGACCGTCCGTGTCGCCGGTCGGGTTAGGGGGGCCGGGCGGACCGTCCGTGTCGCCGGTCGGGTGACCGGGGCCGGGCGTACCGTCCGTGTCGCCGGTCGGGTCGGTGGGGTCGGTGGGGTCGGGCGGCGGCTCGGTCGTCATGTCCAGCTCCAGGGTCGGACGGCGTTGGCACGGTCGACGAGCGCGGCGCGCTCGACCGGGTCGGGGGTGTAGTCGGCGAGGACGTGGTACTCCTGCTCGAGGGCGCGGCGCAGCGCGTCGCGGGTCAGCGGGACCTCGCCCAGGCGCCAGTCCGGCTTCTCGCCGTCCTGGGCGATGCGGCGCAGCGCCTGCTCGTAGGTCGTGGCGTTGAACATCGCCCGCTGCCGCGGGTCCAGCGTCAGACGGGAGACCGAGAGCACCGACTCGCGCAGGTCGGCCAGGGTGCCGCGGCGGCGCAGCAGCTCGGCGCGCAGCCACCGGGCCCGGGGGTGGGCACGGCTTCCGGCGGGCACCGAGTCCAGCGCCCGGATCGCGCCCTCGACGTCGTCGCGGCCCAGCCGGACGCGGTGCAGGCCGAAGGCGGCGGGTGCGACATACCCCGCGTCGGAGCGCCAGGCGCGCTCGTAGTCGAGCTCGGCCGCCTTGGCGTAGCCGGCCAGCTCGCTGGACAGCGCCAGCGCCAGGCGCGGCGCGACCTCGCCCGGCAGCGCGTCCCGGACCGCGGCGAAGTGTCCGGCGGCCTCCCGGCCGGCGGTGCGCGCACGCTCCTCCTCGGTGCCGGCCTGCGACAGCTCCCACAGGCCGCGCAACCAGGAGGCCCGCCAGTCCCACGGGTCGTCGGCCAGCAGCCGGCGCACCGCCTCGTCCACCCAGGCCTGCTGGCCGACCCGGATGCCGGCGCGGGCGCGGGAGACGAGCACCTCCGGCGTCTGGTCGGGCAGCTTCACGAGCGCCTCGTGCCGGGCCACCGGGTCGGTGTCCGGGAGCGCGGAGAGGCGGTCCAGCATCGGGTCGGCCTCGTCGCGCTTGAGCTCGGGCAGCTCCCACCAGGCGAGGGTCTCCCCGGTCGACACCGGCGCCTCGAAGACGGTCGAGTGCGCCGACAGCGTCGCCGCGTGGTCGGAGTGCGAGGCCACCACCTGGCGCAGCACCCCGACCATCTGGGTGCGCAGCTCGTCGACGGTGAGGAAGCGGTCGTTGGGGTCCGGCGCGCAGCACCGCGCGACCAGCCGGTAGAACGCGTCGTGCTCCACGAACGGCGGGACCTGCGAGCTGGGCGGGAGGCTGTCGACGTACTCGGTCTGGTAGCCGCGGAACTCGAAGGTCAGCACGCAGAGGGTGCGACCGATCGTGTAGATGTCCGAGGCCACCGACGGCCCGACCTCGGCCACCTCCGGCGCCTGGTAGCCGACCGTGCCGTAGATCGGCGACTCCAGGTCGTCCTGGCGCCGGACGCCGCCGAGGTCGATGAGCTTGACCCCGTCGCCCTCCTGGATGAGGTTGTCCGGCTTGAAGTCGCAGTAGAGCAGGCCCAGGTCGTGCAGGTGGGCGAAGGCCGGCAGCACCTCGAGCACGAAGGCGAGGGCCTGGTCGACCGGGAACGGGTCGTAGCGCCCGGTCGTGGCCATCCGCTGCTTGAGCATCTGCTTCAGGCTGGTGCCGCCGACGTGCTCCATCACCGTGTAGGCGTCGCCGTCGTGGGTGACCACGTTGTAGATCTCGACGATGAGCGGGTGCTTGACCTGGGCGAGGAACTGCTGCTCGGCCACGGCCGCCTCGAGCGCGTCCTCGTCGCCGGTGTTCAGCAGCCCCTTGAGGACCACCCAGCGGTCGGAGACGTTCTTGTCCCGCGCCAGGTAGATCCAGCCCATGCCGCCGTGCGCGAGGGCGCCCACGACCTCGTACTGGCTGGCGACCAGCTCGCCGGGCTCGAGCTTGGGGGTGAAGGAGTAGGGCGCGCGGCACTGCGGGCAGAAGCCCTGCTGACGGCCCTCGGCCTCGCCCGCGGCCTGCCCGACCTTGGCGCCGCAGTTCGGGCACACCCGCCGCGACTCGGGCACCTGCGGGTCGACCATCACTGCGGCTGCCGGGTCGCCGACCGGCACCGGCGGCACCTGGGTCAGGCCCATCCCCAGCCGCGAGCGGCGCTGGGCGGCGTGCGCGCGCTGGCGGCGGACGGCCGCGGCCCGCACCGCCTCTCTGGAGCGCCCGGGCCCGGGGGTCGCCACGTGCGACCCGCCCGACCCCTGACCGGGTATGCCGTCGCCGTCGCCCTCGTCGGACGAGCCGTCCGGGCCGCCGGCAGGGGCAGCGCCGGCCTGCGCCGGGGCAGGCCCGGGGGAGCCGGTCGCCTCCGCACCGGGAGCCTCCGGGGCCATGGCGGGCGTGGCGGCGACCGGCGCCGCGACCGGCTCGGGCGAGCCGCAGACGTTGCACCAGCCGTCCTCGTAGGAGCCGGTGCAGCCCGGCTCGACGCAGTGGTTCACGTGGCCACCCCCATCGTGCGGGCGAAGGTCTCCTGGGCCTGGACCAGCGCCTCGAGCCTGGTCAGGTCGGTCGGGCGGGCGTCGAGGAGGGCCTGCACCTGCTCGGCCAGACCGCTCATCGCGGCACCGGCGTCGGTGCCCTCCAGGGCCTCGTGCACGGTGCGGGCGCGCAGCGCCAGCTCCTCGCGCCGGGAGAGGGCCTCGGCGTAGCTGCCCTGCGCCACCCCCAGGGCCCGGTCCACCCGCTCCAGCCGGGCGAGGTATGCGGTGAGCTCCTCCGGGTCGGTCGGCACCGGTCCGAGCTGGGTCACGTCGGGCACGCCGAGCGTCGGCGCGGGCGTGACGAGGGTGCGGGCCCGCTCGGCGAGCGCGCGCACGGCCTCGCCTCGGGCGGTCAGCTCGGCGACCTCGCGGGTGGCCTGGGCGTGGTCGGCCTTGGCGTGGGCCCGGGCGGAGGCGGCGACGATGAGGTCGCGCTCGGCGCTGGCGGCCCGCGACTCCAGGGGACCGAGCAGCCCGCCGACGTCCGCGCCCCGGCGGGCCCGCTCGGCCACGTCGTCGAGGCGGCCGTCGAGCTCCTCGTAGACCTCCGCCGCGGACGCGCGCCGGCCCTCGGGGACGAGCGCGACCTGGTCGGCGATCCGCTCCACCTGCTGGCGCAGGGCACGCAGCCGGCCGGCGACGTCGGGGTCGGAGCCGTCCAGGCGCAGCCGCGAGCGCAGCGAGGAGGCCAGCGAGTCCGACAGCCGGCAGGCCTCGGGGAGCGAGACCGCGAGGGCCTGCGTGGCGCCGCGCGAGCCCGGCTGCTCCAGCGTCCCCCAGATCAGCGTGGTGATCCGGCGCCGCTCGCTCTCGCCGACGCGGCCGCTGTCCCAGGTGGCCACGAGCAGCTCGAGCCGGTCGGCCACCGCCTGCCACAGCGCCATCGACAGCGTCACGTCCGGCGTGACGGCCGCCCGGTCGCGCGGGTCGGCCAGCTCCATCGCGGCCTGGTCCAGCGCGGAGAGCTCGGCCCGGCGCCGGTCCCGCCAGCGCAGCATCGCGTCGAGGTAGGCGAGCAGCTCGTGGTCCGCGACGTCCGAGCCGAGGGAGCCGGGCGCCGGCGGCGCGACGGCATACTGCGTGGTCACTCGGTGCGCCCCCGCCCGCCGGAGAGCGCCACGCCCGCGGCGCCCACGACCACGGCGCCCAGGCCGAGCCCGAGACCCAGCCCCCAGTCGGAGCGGCTGCCGGCCATCGTGCCGACCAGGCGTCCGCGCGCGGACTCCAGGGCGGGGACCTGGCCCTCGATCGTCTCGCGGGCGCCGTCCACGAGACCGACCGCCGCCTCGGCGACGGCCTGCTCGCCCTGCTCGAGGGCGTCGGCCATGTCCTGGCGCGCCGCGAGGTAGGTCTGCGCGCCGGGGACCTCGTCGACGTAGAACGGGTCGTCGGTCCAGAACTCCGGGCGCTGCGTGTAGGAGGAGGTGCTGATCCCGTAGGTCACCTCCAGGTCGCGCCCGAGCTGGTCGTGGACCTCGTCGAGCGCGTCGTCGGCCGCCTCGTGGGCCGCGGCGGCCCCCCGGACCTCGACGTCGCCGGCCGCGACGACCGAGAGCGCGGCGACCGCCAGGCCGGTGGCCACCACGAGCACCGGCAGCGCGACCCACGAGCGGCCGACCAGGGCGAGGACGGCCAGCGCGACCAGGCCGAGCACGCCGGCGCCGAGGAGCAGGTAGGACCAGCCGTCCGGGCCGCGTGCCTCCTCGACCAGGTCCTCCACCTCCCACGGGCCGACGGCGTAGCCGGCCTCGCGGTGGACCTCCGACCAGAGCGTGAGCGCCCGGACGTCCGAGGTGCCCTCGGCCATCATCCGCGCGGTGCTCTCCTCGGCCCGGTCGGCGTAGAAGTCCCTGCCGGGGTAGACCGCGGAGGCCTCCTGGGCCAGGCGCACGTTGGGCCAGGTGCCGTCGGCCTCCGGCGTCACGTCCCGGCCGGCCATCCGCTGGGCGATCATCTCGTCGGCGGCCAGCCCGGACTGCAGCCAGAGCACGCGGGAGCGGTCGGTGTCGACGATCTCGGTGCGCACGTCCGGACCCCCGCCGGGCGCGGCGGTGAACAGGCCCACCACGAGGGCGACCCCGGTCGCGGCGGCGACCGTGAGGGCCCTGCTGGAGCGGCGCAGGCCCTTCTGGCTCAGGGGCACCCTCGGCGGCTTCTCCACCAGGCGGGCCTTCGGGGTCTCGCCGCTGGCGGACACCTGGCGGCGCAGCCGGGTCTCACGCTTGTAGAGCGTGCGCTCGGCCTCGTCCAGCTCGCGCTGGCGCCTGGCGATCTCGCGCTCCTTGGCCCGCTCGAGCTCGGCGAGCTCCCGCTCCGCCTCGCGCCGCTTGCGCTCGATCTCCTCCTGCGCCCGGCGGCGGGCCTCGGCGATCTCCCGCTGGGCCTCCTCGCGCTGGCGGCGCAGCTCCTCGGGCGTGGTGTCCTCCACGTCGGGCCGGTCCTCGCCGATGATGAGCATCGGCCGCTCGTCCCCGCGCCTGGCGTCCTCGTCGGTGCTGCTCACCGGCGTCCCTCCCTGGTGTCGTCCCTCATCGGTAGTCCCTCAGCCTGCGGGTCAGCCCCGTCCACGCGGCGCCGGCCGCGACCAGGCCCAGCACCAGCGCCAGCCCGGCCGTGATCGAGGCGTTGCGCCCGAGCGAGAGGTTGTCGCTGCCGACCCGGTCGGCCAGCGCCCCCTCGACCGCCTCGAACTGCTCCTGCGCGCCCTCGACGGCCGCGAGCCGGGCCGCGGCCCCGTCGGCGGAGGCGACGTCCTGCTGGGCGCGGTAGAGCTGGGCCCACTGCTCGGAGAGCCCACGGTCGCGCACCTGCCGCAGCGCGTCGGTCGCCGCGACGACGGCGTCGTCGGCGCTGCCCTGCCCGATGACCTGGGCGTACTGCGCCGCCCTGGCGACCCGCACGTCCTGCAGCGCCTCGGCGGCGGCCGACCGCGTGGTCACCTGGCCGTCGAGGTCCAGCGGCAGCGCCGAGGGGTTGAGCGAGACGTAGGTCAGCCCGAAGGTGATCGCGGTCGCGACCAGCAGCGGCACGTTGACGATCCGCCGGGTCAGCAGCGCGAGCCACACCATGACGCCGAGCAGCAGGAGGGTGGCCAGGCTGCCCACCACCGAGGTGAGCACCGAGCGCGAGCCGGTCTTCAGCGCCTGCGCGCGCTCCTGCGCGACCGTGTCGGTCACCTCCAGCGCGCTCCTCGTGCCCTCCGACAGCTGCTGGTATGCCGTGGCCGCCGCCTCCGGGTCGTCCGCCGCCGCGCGCACGGCCCGGTCGCCGCGGACGGCGAGGTCGACGACGCCGGCCGACGTGCTGACGCCGGAGCGGGAGAGGCGGTCGGCGGCGATCCCGAGCCGGTCGGCGAACGCGTCGCCGGCCGCCCCGACGTCCACCGAGGCGGCGTCGCCCGCGGCGCCCTGCGCGACGGTGCGGGCGACCTCCAGCTCCGCAGCCGCGAGCTCCGCGCCGGACTGCTCGGCCGCCTGCCACTGCGCGGCGACGACGTTGGGCGTGGCGTTCACTCCGCTGGTGTCGAAGGTCCCGGTCGCCACCACGCCGGTGAGGAGGGCGGCGGCGGTGGCCAGGCCGCGGGCCAGGCGCAGCCGCGCCGGGCTGCTGGAGCGCTGCTGCGTCTGCTGGGCGGGGGCCGGCGCGGGGGCCTGCGTCTGTTGCGCGGCGGG
>QEUR01000065.1 GCA_003577095.1 Acidobacteriota bacterium | reverse complement strand
CGGGCCGGGTACCCGCGGTCACCATGATGATCGGCGTCGGGACCGAGCGCATGATCCGCTTGGTGGCCTCCACACCGTCCATGAACGGCATGTGCACGTCCATGAGGACCACCGCGGGACGCAGCCGCTCGGTCAGGCGGACGGCTTCCTCGCCGTTGACCGCCTGGCCGACGACGCGGGCGCCGGGGTCGCCGTCGCACAACGAGACGAGCAGGCACCTGGCGGTCGAGGAGTCCTCGGCCACGAGGACCCTCACCTGGTCCGACCCCCGCCCGGCGTTCACAGCAGCCGCCCCAGCGTGGTCAGCAGCTCCTGGCGGTCGAAGTCCTGCTTGGTCAGGTAGGCGTCGGCGCCCGCCTCGGCGGCGGCGCGACGGTCCTCCTCGCTGTCCAGGGAGCTGACCAGCACCACCGGCAGGTGGGCCAGCTCGCTCGCGCCGCGCACGGCCCGGCACAGGGCCAGTCCGTCCATCCTCGGCATCGTGACGTCGGAGACCACCGCGTCGACGACGGTGTCCTGCAGCAGCCGCCACGCGCGCAGGCCGTCGTCGGCGACGACGACCGAGTATCCGGCGGCCTCCAGGATGCCTCTCTCCAGCTCGCGGGTGGTGATCGTGTCCTCCACCACCAGGATGCGCCGCGCGGGCGGGGAAGGCTCCTCGCCGGTCGGTCGCTTCCCGGGCCGGGGCGGCCTTGCCCGGGCGGCACGCACGCAGGCCGGTGCGCTGAGGACGAGGACCAGCGAGCCATCATCCAGACGGGCGGTGCCGAGCAGCACCCCGACGCCGGCCAGGCGAGAAGGGCTGGTGCTCAGGACGACCTCGCGCTCCTCCAGGACTTCCTCGACGAGAAGGCCGGCCCCGTGCGCACCTCGGAGCACGATTGCCGACCACGGGGTGGAGGGCCGGGCCGTGTCGGGCTCCCAGCCGAGGGCGTCGTGCAGGGGGACCAACGGCAGCGGCTGGTCCCCGACCGTCACCATGCCGCTGGCCGCGGACACGGTCGCTCCCTCCTCACCGACCGCGACGATGCGCTCCAGGGACGCCGTGGGGAGCGCCACGACCCGGTCCCCGACGCGCACGAGCAGGACCCGCAGGGACGACGTGGTCAGGGGCAGCACGACGGCGACCTCGACCCCGGAGCCCGGGCTCGAGCGCAGGTTCACGGAGCCTCCGACAGACTCCACGGCGCCACGGACGGCGTCCAGGCCCACACCCCGGCCGGATGCCTGCGTGACGCTCGCCGCGGTGGTCACCCCCGGCTCAAAGGCCATGGCCTCGACGTCTGCGTCGTCCATCTGGCGTCCGTGACGGCGGGCGGCCTCGCGCAGCAGGTCGGCACGCACCCCCTGTCCGTCGTCACGGACCACCACCTGGAGACCGTCACCCCGCAGGCGTGCCGTGACGCGCACCAGGCCGACGGGGTCCTTGCCCCGGGCGCGTCGGTGGGCTGATTGCTCCAGCCCGTGGTCCACGGCGTTGCGGACCAGGTGTCCCAGGACGTTCTGCAGCACGGCCACCAGGTCCTTGTCCAGGCGCACCTCGGCGGCATCGACCACGAGCCGGGCCTGCTTGCCGGACTGCTCGGCCGCGGACCGGACCACCTGCGCGAGGCTGACGGTGGCGTCGGTGAAGGGCACCGCGCGGGCAGCCTGCGTGCTGGCCGACAGCGCCCTGGTCAAGGCCCACAGCTCGTGGACGTCTGCCGTGACGGTGTGCGAGAGCTGACCGGTCCGCAGGCTCAGGCGGTCCAGACCGGTGCCGAGGCGCTCGAGGTTCTCGGTCAGCTGCTGGGACCTCGGGGCCGATCCGTCCTGGCGGGACAGCGAGCGCAGGTCCCGCCGCAGCGCCGAGGCGCTGTCGCCCATCTCGTCCGCCAGACCCGCCAGGGCCGCGGCCAGCCCGCCGGACCGGTTGGCGACCGTGACGAGGTCAGCAGTCTGGGCGAGCACCGCGTCGAGCACGTCGGCGGGGACCCGGACGGTGCCCCTGCGCCCGCGGGGGTGCGTCGGCCCGGACCCGGGGCCAGGGCTCGACGAGGCCGAGCCCCGCTGCGCGCGGGGTCGGCGCCACTCCTGGCCAGCTGCCGTGACCGCCTCGACGAGGCGGGCGAGACGCTCGTCGAGGTCGCCCGGCGCGGGCTCCGTGGCGTCGCGCAGCGCGGCGAGCTGCTCCTCGAGGTCGTGGCAGCGCGCCGAGACGGTGGCGGCGCCCACCGCCGCGGCCGCACCCTTGAGGCTGTGCGCCGCGCGGAACATCTCGGCCACAGTCGAGGCCCGGCCGGTGCTCTCCCCGGACGCGAGCCGCCCCACCCCGGCCTCGAGCACCTCCAGGTGGTCGGCCATCTCCTCGGCGAAGATCCGGCGCAGCCGGTCTGCCAGCGCGGGGCTCTCGTTCACCCTGCTGCGATCCCGCCGACGGGGACGCCGACGAGCTCCTGCAGCCGCCGCGCCGCGTCGTCGAGCTCCTGGACCGTCTGCTCGGACTGCCGGGCCGCCGCGACGTTCTGCTCCATGACGATGTCGACGTTGCGCATCGCCTCGCTGATCTGGCGGGTCGCTGCCGCCTGCTGACGCGAGGAGGCTGCGATCTGCTCGGCTGCGACGGCGGCCGAGGCGATGACCTCGGAGAGGTCGCGGATCGACGCGCCGGCACGGGCGACCAGTTCTGCGACGGCGTCGGTGCCGCGCGTGCCCTCCTCCGTGGCCATCACGGCGCTGGTGCTGCCCTGTTCGATCTCCCCCAGGATCGCGGCCACCCGGTTGGTCGCGGCCCTGGACTGTGCCGCCAGGTTCTTGACCTCCTGCGCGACCACCGTGAAGCCGCGACCGTGCTCACCGGCCCGTGCGGCCTCGATCGTGGCGTTCAGCGCGAGGATGTGCGTCTCGGCGGCGATGCCGTCGACGGTGGCGACGACCTCGCCGATCGACTGGGCCTGACGGGCGGTCTCGGTGATCCGCTCGGAGATGCCGTGGACCTGCGCGCGCAGCTCCTCCATCCCCGCGCCCGTGTCCTCGACGGCCCGGGTCCCCAGTCCGGCCACGCTGACCGACTCCTGGGCCCGGGTGGTGACCGTCCGGGCCCTGTCCACGGCCTGCTCGGCGGTCTGCACCAGCTCGTCGACGGTCGCCACGGTCTGCTGCACCGCGGCGGCCTGCTCGGCCGCCCCGGAGACCTGCTGCCGCACCCCGGCCAGGATCTCCTGGCTCGCCGCGCCCAGCTGCAGGGCCACGTGGCTGAGCCGCTGCCGGATCCGGCGGATGAGCCATGCCGCCATGGCGCAGACCCAGACCAGCGTCAGCAGCGAGAGCCCCCACAGCACGATCAGTGCGTCCCGGTGATGGGACCCCGACTCCTGCATGTCCGCCGCGATCAGCCGCTCCTCCTCGTTCACCAGGGTGCTCAACGAGCTCTGCAGCGACTCGTAGGCCGGGGCGACGTCGCGCTCGAACTCAGCGGCCACCTGCGCCAAGTCCCTCTCGCCGTCCCGCCGTGCCGTGACTTCCGCGAGGACCTCGTCCCACGCGTCGTCGGCAGCGTCCACGCTCGCCAGTCGCTCCGCCGCTCCCTGTGCCTCGGCGGTCCCCGTCCGCAGCCCGGCCAGAAGCTGCTCGAACTGCGCGTCGAGCTCGCCCACCCGGGCCAGGTAGGACTCCTCGCCGGTCAGCATGTGCCCGCGCGCGGCGGTCGACTTGGCGGCGGCGGCCGCCTCGAGCTGGTGGGCGCCGGCGACCAGCGGGAACCGCTGCTCGATCACGCGGTCCTTGGTGCCCGCCACGTCCTGAAGCGACAGCGTGGCGATCACAGTGACCAGCACCAGTGCGGCCATGCAGGTGGCGTAACCCCACGCGATCTGGCGACCGATGGTCGTCCTTCTGCTCATTTCTCTCCTGGGTGCTCGGGCAGGGCGTCAGGCTCGGCGGGGCGTGGCACGCTCAACCGCTCGTCGAGCAGGAGCGCGGAGGCGTCCAGCAGTACGACGCCGCCACGCAGGGTCGCCACCGTGGCCACCCCGACGTGGTTCCCGAGGGACGTCTCTGCGCCGCTGGTGGCCACCGCCGGCAGCTGGACCGTGTCGACCTCGTCGACCAGGAACCCCACGGGTCGTACCGCGTCGTCGAGGATCACCACGTGGTTCCTCGACGTTCGGCTCGGCGCCCCGGTCAGCAGGGTCGCAAGGTCGGCCACGGGGACGACCTGCCCCCTGGTGACCACCAGCCCGACCAAGGCTTCGCAACCGGTGGGCAGCGGACAGGGCGCCACCCGAGGGAGAACCTGCCGCACCCGGGCCGCGGGCAATGCGTAGCGAGCGCTGTCCTCCACCGAGACGACGACCAGCGCGTCGTCGACGCCGGCCGCCGGCGACGGGGCTGGCCCGGCGAGGGCCTGCGCACGGCGCACGAGGACCTCCTGGCCGCCAGCGGTTCGTGCAGGGCTCATCGGCTCACCGCCTCCCGCTCGAGGAGCTCCCGACCGACCGCGCGCGCGTGGAGCTCCCCGTCCCGGTCGCCGAGGGCCGCCCGGCTCCGCGCGAGGACCAGGTGGGCCTGCGCCATACCGGGGTCGAGGGACGTCGCCCGCTCGGCGGCTGGCGCCGCGGCCTCCGCGTCCCCGGTGTCGAGGAGCACGACCGCGTGCAGGGTCCACAACGCGGCGTCGAAGGGACGCCTGTCGACGGCCCGTGCGGACGCCCGGACCGCCTCGGCGGGCCGGCCGGACTGCACGAGCGCCTGCACGAGCAGCGCATGCCCCCGACCGCTCTCGTCATGCCGCGCGAGCGCCTCGCGCGCCAGCCGCTCGGCCTGCCCAGGGCGGGCCGACTCCAGAGCCTCCTCGGCGATCGTGAGGATCTGCGAGACCGTCGCAGAGGGGTGCGGCGGACCGGCCGTGGCAGGCGCCGACCGGTCGTGCATGATGCCCGACCCACCGCCGGCGGGGGCGGCGCGCCGGGCGTCCTCCTGGGGGCCTGCGCCCACGGGCGGACCGTCAGCCCGGCGGTAGACGGCACCGTGGCCGGTCAGCACGGTGGCCAGCCCCGGGGCGCCGTCGAGCAACGGGTCACCCGCGCCGGTCAGCAGCCAGCCTCCCGGGGCCAGCGCCTCGGTGAGCCCGGCCACCGCGCGCCGCTGCGCCGCAGGAGTCAGATAGATCAGGACGTTGCGGCACAGGACGAGGTCGTAACCACCCGCAGCGCGGGGCGGAGCGTCCAGGAGGTTGTGCTCGGCGAAGGTGACCTGGGCACGAAACCGCTCGCGCACGGTGAAGTGACCGGCCCCTTCACGGAAGAGGCGGGGGACCACTGAGTGGTCGAGCCCGCGCAGGGACCAGAGACCGTATACCCCGCACCGTGCCGCGGTGACCGCCGGCCCGGACAGGTCCGTGCCGAGGATCCGGTAGCGCCGCAGTCCCGCGTGCTCCAGCACCGCGGCCAGCGTGTAGACCTCCTGGCCCTCGGCGCAACCGGCGCTCCACGCGGCCAGCGGCCGTCGCCGGCCGCGCAGCGTGGGCAGCACGTGGTGGCAGAACCAGTCCAGCGCGGCCTGCTCACGGTAGAAGAAGCTCTCTTGCACGGTGAGCTCCTCGCAGATGCGCCGGAGCGTCACGGGTGCCAGTGCGACGCTCTCCTCGGGCAGCCCCGGGTGCCGGTCGATTATCCGCCGCAGCTGGGCCTGGATCACCTGACGCTGGATCGCGCCGCGGGGGCCCTCGAAGCTCAGCCCCACCTGGGTGCTGATCCGTTCCTGCACGGCGTCGACGAGCCCACAGAGGTCCATGCCGTTCACCGGACCTCCCCGGAGGCGGCGGTGGCCCGGTCCAGTCGCAGCAGCTCGTCGCCGTCGAGGAAGGCGTCGAGGTTGTAGACGAGGACCAGGCCGTCGTCAGCGACGGCGACGCCGTCGGGATGGTCGCCCGCCCGCACCCGGTCTCCCCCGGCGAGCGTCTGCGTCGAGGCGCGCGTGACGGCCTCGGCCGCGTCCACCCACAGGGCGACGGGCCGACGCGCGACCTGGCAGGTCACGAAGTGGTCCTCCGGGCGCACCGGCCGGGCCGGCACGCCCAGCCGGCGTCGGACGTCGAGCACCGGCAGAGCGCGGCCGTGCAGGTTCATGACCCCAGCGACCAGCTCGTCCGCCGCAGGCAGGGGCACGGTCGCCACCGCCGGCAGCACCTCGCCGACGTCCTGCAGCCGTAGGGCCAGGCGGTGCTCGCCCAGCCGGACGACCAGCACGTCCTCCAGGGCGGGTGCGGCAGCGGAGTCATTCTGCGCCACGCTCACCTCGACGCCGCGCCGTGGAGCTTGCCGCGGAGGGCGTGCGTCGCGCGGGAGTGCAGCTGGCTGACCCGCGACTCGCTGACCGAGAGGACCTGCCCGACCTCCGACAGCGTGAGCCCCTCGAAGTAGTAGAGCGCGATCACCACCGCGTCCCGCTCCGGAAGGTCGCGGATCGCTTCGGCGAGGACCGCCCGCGTCTCCTCGTCGGCCGACGGTCCGCCCAGGCCGCCCGGCAGCTCGTCCGCCAGCTCGAGCCTCTCCAGCTCGCTGGCGTGGCCGACCGGCACCTGCGCCTGCACCGCGACGTCCTGGCCCTGCTCCTCACGCTGGCGGGCCCGGACGCTACGCGGCGCCCAGTCCGCCGCCCGCAGGCTGTCCACCATCGCACCCTTGATCCGCCGGACCGCGTAGGTCTGGAACTGGAAGCCCCGCTCCGGCTCGAACTTGTCGATGGCGTCCATCAGCCCGATGATCCCCTCCGACGTGAGGTCACCGCGTTCGACCGACGAGGGCAGTCCGGCCGCCACCCTGCCGGCGACGTACTTCACCAGCGGTGCGTAGTGGACCACCAACCGGTTGCGCGCCGCCGGGTCGCGCCGCTCGTGATAGTGCTCCCACAGCCTCTGGATGTCGCCCTCGGCCCGTGCGTGGTGCTCCATCACGCCCCCAGGGCCGTCAGGGCGCTCGCCGGGTCGGCCCGGTAGCGCACGATGAGCTCGCCGGTGGCCTCGTCGATCCTGGCGTGCAGCGCCCGGCGGTAGTCGGTCAGCTGTCGCTCCGCGTCGCGCAGGAGGCCCATGGCGGCCTCGACCTGCTCCTCGTCGTGGGGATCGACCTCCTGCACCCACATGGTGGACAGGACCGGCAGGTCCGGGAGCGGCTCCTCGGGCCGGACGCTCATCAGGACGCGGCGGACCCGCCCGGCCCCGGTGTCGCCGAGGACCTTGGCCAGCTGCTCCACGGTGAGGACCTCCTCCGAGCGTGCCCCCTCCTGCAGGATGTCCAGACGGGCGTGCACGAGCCGCCGCCAGTAGGAGACCCGGTCCTCCTCGGCGGTGAGCCCGGCACGGTACCGGCGCAGCTGGTCGAGGGACAGGCCAGCGAGGTAGGGTGCCTCCACCGCCTTCCAAGCGACCGGCGGCGCTCCCCCTGGGCGCGCGTGGTGAGACGCTGAGCCACCGCAACCTCCCGAGTTTGTGCCTTGGCGTCAAGTGAGCGATGTGCCGTGACGATACCCCTGGTGTGCAGGTTTCCGCTATTCGGTGCGCCGAGTCTCCGATGCTAGGGCGGTTGGGTGAGATGGTCGGTCGCGCAGCGAGGCACCGGGGTCTGCAGCATCTCGCCGCGGGCCGGGCGGCGCAGCGCGACGAGCTCACCGGCCTCTGGACCAGGTCTGCCCTGGCAGCGCTTGGTCCGCGCCTGCTGCGGGCCGCCTCCCGGCGCGGCGAGGTCGCCGGGGTGATCTTCTTCGACGTGGACGACTTCAAGTGGGTGAACGACACCTTCGGCCACTCTGCCGGCGACGAAGTGCTCCGCACGCTGGGGGCGCGGGTGCGGGCGGTCGTCCGGGACAAGGACCTGGCGGTCAGGTTCGGCGGGGACGAGTTCGTCGTGGTCCTGTCGGGCCTACCTACCATGTGGGGAGCGGACGTGGTGACCGAGCGGCTCCGGCACGCGCTGGAGGCCGACATCGCGCTGGGCGAGACGTCGCTGACGGTCCAGGTCTCGGCAGGCATCGCGTTGCTGGGCGTCGACGGTTTCTCCCTCGCCGAGCTGCTGGACGCGGCCGACCACGCGGCCTACACGGTCAAGCGCAACAGGCAGTCCCCGTGGCACCGGCACAGCCCGGCGTCCGACGCACGCACCGGACCGCGCCCGACGGGCCCACCCGCCCCCAACGCCGAGGAGCTCCGGCGAGCGATCCACGACGGCGGCCTGCTCGTCCACCTCCAACCGCAGGTCGACGCCGCGACGGGCAGCGCCGTCGGGTTCGAGGCGCTGTCCCGGTGGGAGCACCCGCGGCTAGGCCTGCTCGGCCCGCGGGACATCGTGTCCCTGGCCGAGCGCGAGGGGCTCAAGCGCGAGGTCACGCACACGATCCTGGACAAGGCACTCGCCTGCCACGCGGTGCTGAGGAAGGAGCACCCCGACTCCAGGATGGCGGTCAACATCTCGACGCGCTCCCTCCTCGACGAGCAGCTGGCCCCCCGGCTCGCCGAGCTGCTCGCGCGCCACGGGACCCACCCCGGGAAGCTGACCGTCGAGATCACCGAGCCGGCGGTCTCACCCTCTGCCGCGGTCAGCCGTGCCCTGGGACGGCTCGAGTCGCTCGGTTGCCGGTTGGGCCTGCACGAGTACGGCACCGGCCAGACCTCGCTCACCTCCGTGGCGACCAACCGAGCGGTGCGTGAGCTCCAGCTGGCGCCGGGTCTGGCCGGCCGGGTGCTCACCGACCCGGACGCCAGGCGGCTCGTGCGCGCGGTGATCAGCATGGCGCACTCCCTGGAGCTGGAGGTGGTCGGCGAGGGCGTCGAGTCCACCGAGCTGGCCGCGGAGCTGCGCCATCTCGGCTGCGACGTGCTGCAGGGCTTCCACATCCAGGCCCCCGCACCCCTTCCCGAGGTGCTGGCCTGGACGCGCGCGTGGCCGGCCGCCAGCCGGACGGCGCTCGGCCTGGGCCCGGGACAGTGACGGCGCGGTCCCCTTACCGTCTAGCCTTACCGGCCGGGGCCGGTGTGACCCGGCTCATCAGCGACATCACCGACCGGGTCAGCTTGTCGCGGTCCCCGGGACGGATGAGCGGCACCCCTACCGGGCTGGCCGCAGCCGCCCTCGAGGCGCGGGGCAGGACCACGTCGGCGCGGCGCCCGACGGCGCGCTCGACGTCCTTGACGGAGACGGTGGAGGAGCTGCGCAGCAGGTTGACCACCAGGTGCGACGCCGGTCGCGGCGCCGGCATCGCGTTGAACGCCTCCAGCTGACGGTGCAACGCCCGGACCGACGGCACGTCGGCCGTCGTGACGAGGACCAGGTCCGTGGTGTGCTCGAGCGCGGCGAGGGTGTGCTCGGTCAGCCCGGCGGCGGTGTCCACCACGACATACTGGAACTCCGACCTCAGGTCCTGCAGGACCTGCCCGGTCGCCTCGGCCCCGACCTCGTCCCCGTCCACCGGCGAGAGTGCCCCGGCGAGGACCTGCAGGCCGCTGGTATGGCGCACCAGCAGGCTGCGCAGGGAGGTGCGCTCCTCACCCGGCCCGCGTCTGGCGGCGTCCACGAGGGTCGTGGACGGCTCGATCGACAGCGCCGCCCGCACGTCGCCGAACTGCACGTCCAGGTCGAGGAGCGCCGTGCCGTGCGGGGCGGCGGTGGTCAGCGCGAGGGCCAGGTTGACGGCGAGCGCGGTCTTGCCGACGCCGCCCTTGGCGCCCGAGACGGTGATGACCCGCCCGGGGACCGTCGACCCCTCCAGGGCGCCGCGACCCAGCCGCAGGTCCTCACCACGGCGTGCCTTCTCCAGCGCCCACCGCAGGTCTCCGACGCTTGCGTCGTGATAGACGAGGTCGCGCACACCGGCCCGCAGCGCGGGCAGCGCCAGGTCCTCCTTGTGCTGGGTCACCAGCAGGACGCTCACCGCCGGGTGCGCCTGGAAGAACGCCGTGGCCAGACGCAGCACCTCACCCAGCCGCCCCTCGGGCGGGTCCACAACCAGGGCGCGCACCTCGCCGTGGTCGTGAGCCACCAGCAAGACCTCCGACGGGGAGGGCGGCAGGTGCTCGGGCGAGATGACGAGCACCTCGTCCGTGGTCGCCAGCCTGACCCTCCGGACCAGGTCAGCGGAGTCGCTCGCCACGATCACCGAGCTCACCGCGAGCCTCCTCCTGCTGGGACGGTCATACGGGACCGTACTCCACGATCGTGCCCGGCGCCCCTGCGGGCCGGCGGGTCAACCCGAGAACGCAGCCATGATGTCCATGGCGGCCGGGCCCATGAGGACGATGAAGAGGACCGGAAGGATGCACAGCATCAACGGGAAGATGACCTTGACCGGGATCTGCATGGCCTTCTCCTCGGCCCGCTGGCGGCGCTTGAGCCGCATCTCGGCAGCCTGCGTGCGCAGGGTGTCGGCCACCGCGACGCCGTACTTGTCTGCCTGGATCACGGCCCTGATGAACCTGCGCAGGTCGGGGGCACCCGTTCGTTCGGCCAGGTCGGTGTAGGCACCCCGGCGCGAACGTCCCACCGACATGTCCTGGAGGGTGCGCACGAGCTCCTCCGCCAGCGGGCCCTTCCCGTTGCCCGCAGCGCGTTGCATCGCCTGGTCGAAGCCGAGCCCGGCCTCGACGGCGATCATCATCTGGTCCAGGGTGTCGGGCAGCTCGAGCCCGATCTGCTCGCTCCGCTTCTGGGCTCGTGAGTGCAGCATCAGCTCTGGTAGGAAGAACAGGACGAGGAGCACTGCGGCGAAGGTCATGATCGACACGGCGCTCGGGGCAGACCGCAGGTAGATCATGCCCAGGACCGCCGCGACCGATGGCAGCGCCAGCTTGGCGGCGAGCAGCCGCTCGAGGGGCAACCCGGCGGGACGTCCCGCGCGCCCCAGCATCCGGTCCAGCCGCTGGACCATGGTCGGCGGCAGCATCCGGCCTGCCACCCCGGCGAGGCCACGTGTGCCACCCTCTGCGTCCGCTTCCGAGGGCTCGGCGGCTGCAGCGGTAGGCCCGAGGTCAAGGTTGGCGAGCGTGCGCCTCCTCTGCCGGTCGGGCCCGACCACCAGGACCCACGACAGGAGGGCAAGGCCTGCGGCGGAGACGGCGATAGCGATGATCACGTAGGGGGGCACGGTTTCTCCTGGGACTCAGAACTTGAAGCTGACGACCTTGCGCAGCCACAGCGTGCCCACGCACATCAGCACTCCGGCGACCGCGAGCATCACGTAGCCCATGGACTGCTCGAAGAACTTGCCGATGTAGGCGGGGTTGCTGACGGACAGGAACGCGCCGATACCGACGGGCAGCGCGAGCAGCACGTAGGCCGACAGCTTGCCCTCGGCGCTGAGCGCCTTGACCTGGCGGCGGATCTGGTTGCGCTCGCGGATGGTGTGGCTGACGCCGTCCAGGACCTCTGCGAGGTTGCCGCCCACCTCCCGGTTGATGGCCACCGCCTGGGACACCCAGCTGAAGTCCTCGCTGTCCATCCGGTGGGCCGTCTCGTCGAGCGCCTCCCCGAGCGGGCGACCTACGCGCGTCTCGTTCACGATCCGGGTGAACTCCGCGGCCGTGGGCTCCTCGGCCTCCTGGGACACCGACTTCATGGCCTGCAGGAGGCTGTGACCTGCCCGCAGACTGCTGGCCAGCAGCTGCAGCGAGTCGTCCAGCTGGTCGGCGAAGGCGCTCTGACGGCGCTTGGCCAGCACCGCCAGGTAGACGCGTGCGCCCACCGGCACGGCCGCACCGAGCGGCACCGCGAGCAGCGGACCGCCGATGACCGCGCCGACAGCGGCGCCCCCGAGAGTGGCGCCGAGGACGATGAGCG
>QEUR01000064.1 GCA_003577095.1 Acidobacteriota bacterium | reverse complement strand
ACATGGAGCACGACCCGGACAAGCGGCGCTTCTTCGGCTACCTCAACCTCTTCGTGGCCGCGATGCTGCTGCTGGTGCTGGCCGACTCCTACATGCTGCTGTTCGTCGGCTGGGAGGGCGTGGGTCTGGCCTCCTACCTGCTCATCGGCTTCTGGAACCACAACCCGGCCTACGCCACCGCGGCCAACAAGGCGTTCATCGTCAACCGCGTGGGCGACTTCGGGATGGTCACCGCGATGGCGCTGATGTTCGCCACCTTCGGCGCCCTCGACTTCCAGACCGTCCACCAGGCGGCCGCCGGCGCCGAGCCGCTGACGCTGACCCTGCTGGGGCTGCTCCTGCTCGTCGGCGCCTGCGCGAAGTCGGCGCAGTTCCCCCTGCAGAGCTGGCTGGGCGACGCGATGGCCGGCCCGACGCCGGTCTCGGCGCTCATCCACGCGGCGACGATGGTGACCGCCGGCATCTACCTGGTGGCCCGCTCCCAGTTCATCTTCAACGAGACGCCCGACGCGCAGCTGGTCGTCGCGATCGTCGGCACGATCACCCTGGTCTGGGGAGCGATCGTCGGGTGCGCCAAGGACGACATCAAGAAGGCCCTGGCCGCCTCGACGATCTCCCAGATCGGCTACATGATGCTGGCCGTCGGGCTCGGCCCGATCGGCTACACCTTCGCGATCTTCCACCTGGTGACGCACGGCTTCTTCAAGGCCGGGCTGTTCCTGGGCTCCGGGTCGGTCATGCACGGCATGAAGGACCGGGTCGACATGCGCCGCTACGGCGGGCTGTCCCGGGAGATGGTCCAGACCTGGCTGACCTTCGCCGCCGGCTGGGTCGCGATCATCGGCGTGCCCTTCATGTCCGGCTGGTGGAGCAAGGACCTCATCATCGAGGCCGCGTTCGTCGGCGAGGGCTGGCGTCCCTGGGTCTTCGGCCTCGCCGCCATGATCACCGCCGGCATCACCGCCTACTACATGAGCCGCGTCTTCTTCATGACCTTCCACGGCAAGGCCCGCTGGGAGGACGACATCGACCCGCACGAGTCCCCGCTGGTCATGACCGTCCCGATGTGGATCCTCGCGCTCGGCTCGGTCGCGCTCGGCCTGGTGCTGTGGCCGACCGGGATCCTGTCCAGCTGGCTCGAGCCGGTCTTCGGCGCCGAGGTGCACCACGAGCCGGTCATCCCGGTGATGGCGATCCAGGTGATCATCTTCGTGCTCATGCTGGCCGGCGTCGGCCTGGCCTGGTGGCAGTACGGCCGCGAGGAGGTCCCCGTCGTGGCTCCCTACGGCAGCTTCGCGACCCGGGCCGCCCGCCGCGACCTGTTCCAGGACGACGTCAACGAATGGACGCTGACGAGAACATCGTGGAGGGGGCCACCACCGGTGGCGCCACCTCCTCGCTGACCGGCGTCGCCGGTGTCCTGCGCCGTGCCCAGAACGGGTTCGTGCGCTCCTATGCCCTGACGATGCTGCTCGGCGTCGTCGTGATCCTCGGTGCTGTGTGGGTGATGCAGTGATGAACTTTCCCTGGTTGACCACCCTGCTGGTGCTGCCGCTGGTCGGCGCGCTGGTGGTGGCCCTGCTGCCCAGGGCCAGCACCGCGGTGCGGCCCGTCGCGCTCGGCTTCTCGCTGGCCTCGCTCGTCGTCGGGATCGGCGCGCTGACCCAGTTCAGCACCGGGTCGACCGAGCAGTTCCAGCTCACCGAGGTCTACCCGTGGATCCCGCAGTTCGGCGTGTCCTACGCGCTCGGGGTCGACGGCATCTCGCTGACGATGATCCTGCTCGGCCTGATCCTGGTGCCGGTCTGCATCCTCGCCGCCTGGGAGGACGTCCCCGCCGAGGGCCGTCGTCAGCACACCTACTTCGCGCTGATGCTGGCCCTGCTGGCCACGATGATCGGCGTCTTCGCCGCGATCGACGTCTTCCTGTTCTACGTCTTCTTCGAGGCGATGCTGCTGCCGGTCTACTTCCTCATCGCGATGTTCGGCGGCACGCGACGGGGCCGCGCGGCTACCACCTTCCTGCTCTACTCCCTGGCCGGCGGGCTGATCATGCTCGTCGCCGTCATCGGCGTCTACCTCGCCGGTCCGCGCGGCACCGACGGCTTCCTGCTGACCAACCTGGAGGGCCTGGACCTGTCGGTCGCGGCCGGGCGCTGGCTCTTCCTCGGGTTCTTCATCGCCTTCGCGATCAAGGCGCCGATGTGGCCGGTGCACACCTGGCTGCCGCTGGCCGCCGAGCAGGCCCGGCCGGCGACCTCGGTGCTGCTGATCGGCGTGCTGGACAAGGTCGGCACCTACGGGATGATCCGCTTCTGCCTGACCCTCTTCCCCGAGGCCAGCCAGTGGGCCACGCCCGTGGTCCTCGTGCTGGCCCTGGTCTCCATGGTGGCCGGAGCGCTGCTGGCCATCGGGCAGAACGACATGCTGCGCCTGATCGCCTACACCTCGGTGAGCCACTTCGGCTTCATCGTCATGGGCATCTTCGTCTTCACCACGGTCGGCGGCTCCGGCGCGACGCTCTACATGATCAACCACGGCTTCACCACCGCCGGGCTGTTCCTCGTCGCCGGCATGCTCATCGTGCGGCACGGCTCGCGGGACATCCGCGACTACGGCGGCTGGCAGCGGGTCACCCCGGTCATCGCCGGCGTCCTGCTCTTCTCCGCCATGTCCGGCCTCGCGCTGCCCGGCCTCAACTCCTTCATCAGCGAGTTCATGGTCGTGGTCGGCGTCTTCGAGAACTACCCGTGGCTGGGCGTCCTGGGCGCCTTCGGCGTGGTGCTCTCCGCGCTCTACATGCTGCTGATGTACCAGCGCATCGCCACCGGTCCACGGCCCGTCCTCGCCGACGTCCCGGACATGACCGGTCGCGAGAAGCTGGTCGTGGCGCCGATCATCGTCGCCTTCCTTGCCCTGGGGTTCTTCCCCAAGCCGGTCCTGGACGTCCTGGAGCCCGCCGTGCAGCAGTCGCTGCAGCAGGTCGGGGTGCAGGACTCGGTCCCGGCCGTCGACACCGCCAACGCTGAGGGGAGTGGCCGCTGATGACGGACCAGTTCGTCGCGCCCGCCATCAACTACACCGGGCTGCTGCCGCTGATCATCGTCCTCGCGGGCGGCCTGGTCGGCGTGATGGTCGAGGGCTTCGCCTCCCGCACCGCCCGGTATGCCGTGCAGCTCCCGGTCGCGGTCGCCACCCTGGTGCTGGCCTTCGTCGCGCTGGTCGTCCTCGGCCCCCGCAACCAGGGGCTCACCGCCGCCGAGACCATCGCGCTGGACGGCCCCGCGCTGGTCCTCCAGGGGCTGCTGCTGCTCATCTCGCTCATCGCCCTGCTGGTGATGGCCGAGCGGCTGGGCGGTCAGCAGGCCGACGCCTTCACCCAGGCCGGCGCGTCCACCCCGGGGTCGGCCGAGGAGGCCTTCGCCGTCCGCCACGGCGCCAGCAGCACCGAGATCTTCCCGCTGTCGCTGCTGTCGGTCGCCGGGATGATGCTCTTCGTCTCGGCCAACGACCTGCTGCTGCTGTTCATCGCCCTCGAGATGCTCTCGCTGCCGCTCTACATCCTGGCCGGGCTGGCGCGCCGTCGCCGGCTGCTGTCCCAGGAGGCCTCGCTGAAGTACTTCCTGCTCGGGTCCTTCTCCTCCGGGTTCTTCCTCTTCGGCGCGGTGCTCATCTACGGCTACGCCGGCTCCATGCGCTTCGGCGACATCGCCGCCGCCGTGTCCGGCAACGTGGGCATGGACGGGCTGCTGATCCCGGGCATCCTGCTGCTCGCCGTGGGCCTGCTGTTCAAGGTCGGGGCGGTGCCCTTCCACGCCTGGACCCCGGACGTCTACCAGGGCGCCCCGACCCCCGTCACCGGCTTCATGGCCGCCGCGACCAAGATCGCCGCCTTCGGCGCGATGCTGCGGGTGTTCTACGTGGCCGTCGAGGGCGTTCGCGCGGACTGGCAGCCGATCCTGGCCGCGGTCGCGACCCTGACCATGGTGGTCGGCGCGGTGCTGTCCATCGTCCAGACCGACGTCAAGCGGATCCTGGCCTACTCCTCGATCGCGCACGCGGGCTTCGTCCTCGTCGGCCTGATCTCGATGGACCAGGCCGGGATCTCCAGCACGATGTTCTACCTGGCGGCCTACGGCTTCATGACGATCCCGGCCTTCGCGATCGTGGGTCTGGTGCGCTCCTCGGGCACCGAGGCCTCGCAGGTCGGCCAGTGGGCCGGCCTCGGCCGGCGCGCCCCGTGGACCGCGGTGGCGTTCACCTTCCTCATGCTCGCCTTCACCGGCATCCCGCTGACGTCCGGCTTCACCGGGAAGTTCGCCGTGTTCTCGGCCGCGATCAGCCAGGGCTGGGCGTGGCTGGCCGTCGTCGGCGTGCTCGCCAGCGCGGTGACCGCCTACATCTACTTCAAGCTCGTCGTGCTCATGTGGCGCGGGGACGAGGACGCCGCCGGAGACACCGTCGTGGTCACCCCGTCGCTGCTCACCGTCTTCGCCATCGTGGCGGGCGTCGTGGTCACCCTCGCGCTCGGCGTCCTGCCCTCCCCGATGCTCGACCTGGCGCAGAGCACCGCCGCCTTCCTGCGGTGACCGCACCCGTCAGTCCCGCGGTCCAGCTCGCAGACGTCCCCGGCGTCGACGCGGCGCTGCAGGCCCGGGTGGCCGAGGGCATGGCCGCGGTCGCCGACCGGCTCGCCGAGGTCGTCGACCACGACGACCCGTTCGTCGCCGAGGCGTCGGGTCACCTGGCGGCGGCCGGCGGCAAGCGGTTCCGGCCGCTGCTGACGCTGCTGGCCAGCGAGGTGGGCACCGGCTGGGACGAGCACGTCGTCGACGCCGCGGTCGGGGTCGAGCTGACCCACCTGGCCTCCCTCTACCACGACGACGTCATGGACGAGGCGGACCTGCGCCGCGGCGTGCAGAGCGCCAACGCCCGCTACGGCAACTCCACGGCCATCCTGGTCGGCGACCTGCTGTTCGGTACCGCCTCCTCGGTGGTCGCGGGACTGGGTGCCGAGGCGGTCCGGATCCAGGCCGAGACCTTCGTGCGGCTGTGCGCGGGCCAGATCCGCGACGACCGGCAGGAGTGGGACGGCGCGGACGCCTCCGGGGCCGGGGACGACGCGCTGGCGGGCGACGCGGGCGAGCCGGCGACGGTGACCGCATACCTGCAGATCCTCGCGGACAAGACGGGCGCGCTGATCGCGACCGCCGCCCGCTACGGGGCGATGTTCGGGGGCTGCGACGAGGCGACGGTGCGCACGCTGACCGGCTACGGCGAGAAGCTCGGGATCGTCTTCCAGCTGGCCGACGACCTGCTCGACGTCGCCTCCGACACCTCGGGCAAGACGCCGGGGACCGACCTGCGCGAGGGCAAGGCCACCCTGCCGGTGCTCTACGCCCGGATGTCCACCGACCCGGCCGACGCCCGGCTCGTCGAGCTCACCCGGGGCCCGGTCGAGGACCCCGACGAGCTCGCCGAGGCCCTCGAGCTGCTCCGCGCCCACCGGGCCATGGACCTGGCGCGCGCCCACGTGGGCCGCGTCGCCGACGAGGCCCGGGCGCTGCTGGACGGGCTCGAGCCCGGCCCCGCCGTCGACGCGCTGCGCGCGCTCGTCGACGGGGTGGCGGATCGGTCCAGCTGACGGCAGGCTGGTGTCATGGGCACGGGCGAGCGGATCAGGGTCTACCTGCTGGACGACCACGAGCTCGTCCGGCGCGGCCTGCACGACCTGCTCTCCGCCGAGGACGACCTGGAGATCGTCGGCGAGTCCGGCAGCGCCGTCCGCGCGACCCGCGAGATCCTCGACCTCGCGCCCGACGTGGCGGTGCTGGACGGCCGGCTGCCGGACGGCAGCGGCATCGAGGTGTGCCGCGACGTGCGCGCCGCCAACCCGCAGGTGCGGGCCCTGATCCTGACCAGCTACGACGACGACGAGGCGCTCTTCGCCGCGATCATGGCGGGCGCGGACGGCTACGTGCTCAAGCAGATCGCCGGCACCGACCTCGTCGACGGCATCCGCAGCATCGCTCGCGGCCGCTCCCTGCTCGACCCGTCCCTGGTGACCAAGGTCATGGACCGGCTGCGGCACGGGGACCCGCAGGCGGACAAGCTGGCGCTGCTCACCGACCAGGAGCGTCGCATCCTCGAGCTCATCGCCGAGGGCATGACCAACCGGCAGATCGCCGGCACGCTCTTCCTGGCCGAGAAGACGGTGAAGAACTACGTCACCAGCCTGCTGTCCAAGCTCGGGCTGGAGCGGCGCACGCAGGCCGCGGTCCTCGGCGCCAAGCTGTTCGACAAGTAGACGACCGGCGGGGGCGGGCCTGCCGCGCGGCCCTAGACGGGCACGGACCAGCGCAGCACGGTGCCGTGCGGCTCGGCCGCGGCCAGCTCCACCTCGCCGCCGTGCTCGGCCGCCCTGGCACGCACGTTGCCCAGGCCGCTCTCCACCGCGCCGGGCCCGACCCCGACGCCGTCGTCGCGGACCACGACGCTGAAGCGGTCGGACGTCGCCTCCACCTCGACCGTGGCAGAGGTGGCTCGCGCGTGCCGGGCGACGTTGGACAGGGCTTCGCGCACGACCATGAGCACCTGCGCCTGCACCTCGTCACCGGTCACCGAGTCGACGGGACCGGTGAGCCGGACCACGGGTGCGAAGCCCAGCGTGGGCGCGTAGGAGTCGATCAGCTGGCGCAGGTCGGCGCGGAAGCTGCCCTCGCCCGCCCGGTGCCGCAGCTGGAAGATCGTGGCGCGGATGTCGCGGATCGTCTGGTCCAGCTCGGCGACCGCGCCCTCGAGGCGCTCGCTGACCTCGGGCCTGACCGCTCGGCGGCTGGCGCCCTGGAGGGTCAGGCCGATCGCGAAGAGCCGCTGGATGACCAGGTCGTGCAGGTCGCGGGCGATCCGGTCGCGGTCCTGGAGCACGGTCAGCAGGTCGTGCTCGCGCTCGGCGTGCTCGCGGTCCAGGACGACGGAGGCGTGCAGGGCCAGGGCGCTGATCACGTCGCGCACCTGGCGCTCCGCGACGCCGCGGGAGGGCCGCCAGCGGTGCACGACGAGCACGACCCGGTCCTCGTCCCGGGTGTCGAGCGGCACGAGGCTGGTCGACACCCGCCGGTCGCTGCTGAGGTTGGCGTCGGTGGGGGTGGCCGACCAGTGCAGGGCGGTCCCCGCGCGGAGCACCTCGGTGAGGTCCGGTCCCAGCTCGGCCAGCGCCGGCCCGGCGTCCTCCCCGGACGCGGCGAGCACGCGCGGCGGCCCGTCGGGACGGGCGCCGACGAGGGCCACCACCTGCGCGGAGGTGAGCTCGCGCACCCGCGTGGTGAGCAGCGGGAGGCTGACGTCGAGGTCGACCTCGTCGACCAGCGTGCTGTTGAGCTCCCACACCGTCGTGGTGACCTGCTCGTGCAGCTCGCTCACCCGTCGCTGGCGCAGCGTCTCGATGTGCGGGCCGAGGGCGGTGGCCAGCCCCTGGACGACCGCGTTCTCCAGGGCTCCCGGCGGCTCCTGCCAGCCGGAGACGAACAGGGTCCCGAAGTCGGCCTCGCCGACCCGGATCGTCCCCTGCAGGACCAGCCCGGTCGCGTGACCGGACCCGTGCGCCAGGATGTCGGCGACGACCGGGTCTTCTCTGGCGACGCCGTCGGTGAGGACCTGGGCGTACCGGCCGGGCCGGCTCTCGTCGTCGACCGCCAGCACCCCGGCCCGGGCCCGGGTCCGGGTCCGCGCGAGGCGCAGGCCGTGCCGGATGAGATCCCCGGCGTCGTCGCTGTCGCCGAGCTGCTCCACCGCGCGCAGGAGGGCGACGGTCTCGGCGCCGAGCGCCGGTGGCTGGGTGCTGTCCATGGTCGGGGCCAACGCTAGCGAAGAACGGCCGGCCCCGACCACGCGACGCGTGCCGGTCAGCCGCGCCCGCCGCCGGTCACGCGGTAGACGTGCGCCACGCCGGGGCGGGGCACCGGGTCGCCGAGGTAGGGGTAGGAGCTGGGCAGCCCGTCGCCGGGGTGCTGCACGCACAGGAGCACCGAGCGGTCGGTCCACTCCACGACAGGTCCGCAGCACTCGGCGCCCGCGGGCACCGAGAGGAACTGCTGGACCTTGCCCCTGTCCGGGCCGGCGGTCGGCATGAGGAACATGCCGTCGCAGGTGCCGATCGTGCCCGGCGCCCCGTCGGTGGAGATCCACAGGTGGTCCGGGTCGCTGTCGAAGGCCACGTTGTCCGGGCAGCTGATCGGGCTCACCAGGGACTTGTCGTAGCCGTAGAAGTAGGTCGACCCGTCACCCGGCATCCCAGCGATGAGCACGATCCGCCAGCTGAACTCCAGCGCGGCCGCGTCGTTGCCCGCCTCGACCCACTCGATGATGTGACCGTACTTGTTGCCCGGCCGCGGGTTGGCCTCGTCGACCTCGGCCGGCGTGCGGCGGGTGTTGTTGGTCAGCGCCAGGTAGACCGCACCGGTGTGCGGGTTGGGCTCGACGTCCTCGGGACGGTCCATCTTGGTCGGGCCCACGAGGTCGGCGGCCTGCCGGGTCCAGATGAGGACCTCGGGCACCGACCAGCCCGGCACCCGCGACTCCCCGCCGACGACCAGCGGGAGCCACACGCCGGTGCCGTCCCACTCGCCGTCGCCGAGGCCGTCCCCGGTGAAGCGAGCGACGTAGAGGTCGCCCTCGGAGAGGAGGGTCATGTTGTGCTTCTTGTCGCCCTCCACGTAGCGACCCTTGGAGACGAACTTGTAGACGTAGTCGTAGCGCTCGTCGTCGCCCATGTAGGCGACCGCCCGGCCGTCGGCGGACAGGCGGACGGTGGCGCCCTCGTGCTTGAAGCGCCCAAGGGCGGTGTGCTTGACCGGCGTCGAGGTGGGGTCGTCGGGGTCGAGCTCGACGATCCAGCCGAAGCGGTTCACCTCGTTCGGCTCGTGGGCGACCATGAACCGGTCCTCGGCCCGCTCCCAGCCGCGGCCCGAGGAGGTGATGCCGTAGCGCCTCAGCCGCTGGTCCGGGTCCGGGGCCGCGTCGGCGTTGAAGTACTGGTTGAAGTTCTCCTCCCCCGACAGCGAGGTGCCCCACGGGGTCTCGCCGCCCGCGCAGTTGTTCAGCGTGCCCAGGACGGTGCGTCCGGTCGGGTCGGCGCTGGTCCGCATCCACTCCGAGCCCGCTGCGGGCCCGTCGACGTGGAACGGCGTCCACGCGTGGATGCGGCGGTTGCGGGTGCCGTGCCGGTCGTAGGTCCACGGCGCGAACTGGCCCCGGCGCGAGACCTCGACGACCGTCATGCCGTGCGCGGCCATCTCGATCCGGGCCTGCTCGGCCGTCGGGCCGGCGGCCTCGTCGTAGCCGGGGAACATCAGCTCTGGGTTGGTGTACTCGTTGTTGAACACGATCAGGCCCCTGTTGGCCGCCCCGTTGCCGGCACCGCCACGGTGCAGCGCCAGGTAGTCGGCGTTGTACCCGGCCTGCTTCTTCTGGGCCTCGACGCTCTGGTGGTGCACGTCGAAGTCGGGCGCGCCGGGCTCCACCGGGTCCCCCCAGGAGATGACGGGGGACCACGCGTAGCCCTCCGGCACCACGAGCTGGTCCACGGTGTTCGGGGTGGGGGCGATCGGCTCGAAGCCAGCCATCGACGGCCTGCCCCGACCGGTCGCGGCGTAGGCCTGCTCGGCCGTGCTCCACCCCAGGCTGGTCACCACGGCGGCGCCGGTGGCACCCAGCAGGACCGAGCGGCGGGACACGGCCGTGGCGACCATGTCGCCGAAGTACTCGTTCGCGGAGGTGTTCGGCACCGGGTGGGCGCACGGGTTGCCGCAGCGGTACTGGCAGGTCTTGGCGCTGCGGTTGGTCAGGTGCTCGCCGAGCACGGCGAGCGGCAGCAGGGAGCGGCGGGCGGTGGGGGCAGACACGTTCACGTCCTCTTTCGTCGGTCGGACCCGGGTCGCGGGGACCCGGCCGCCCGCGACGCTAGGTCGGGCAGGTGGCCGGCGGCGCCCCCTCGGGGTGAACGTCCGGGGGCGGGCGGGTGACCTTCCGGCGACCGCCCGGACCGGCGCGCCATACGCTGGGACCGGTCCGCTCCCCGCCGAAAGGTCCCGATGAACGTCCGCCGCGTCCTCGCCGGTCTCCTCACCATCCTGCCGCTGGCGGTGCTGCTGCTGGTCGTGCCCCGGCTGCCGCCGCCGGAGCGCGTGCCCACGCACTGGTCGGGCAGCCGTCCCGACGGCTGGGCCGACGGCGGGGAGCTGCTGGTCGGGGTGATGACCGTCGTGGTCCTCTGCGCCCTCGCCGCCGCGGCGCTCGCGGTGCTGCAGCGGGTCGTCCCGCAGGCCTGGTCCCGGTGGGCGCTCACCGCGGCCGCCGCGGTCGGCTGGGGAGCCCTGCTCGTCTACGCGGTGACGGTCTGGCGCACCGGGGTCGACGGCCCGGACGACGTCGGGCCGGCGTGGGCGCTCCTGGCGGTCCTCGGGGCGCTGGTCGCCGGTCTCGCGGGGTATGCCGTGCACGGTCGCCGGCTCCCTTCGCTCGCCGAGCTGCGCGAGCGGGTGCCGGAGCGGGCCAGGACCCAGCCGCTGCGCGGCCGCGCGGTGCGGCCGGTCGAGCCCTGGGCGACGGAGGTCGCCTCGGCGACGATGAAGGTGATCGGCTGGGGGCTGGCGGCCGTCTTCACCATCACCGCCGGGGTCGTGGCGGTCAGCGGGGAGAGCCTGGTCATGGTCGCGCTCGTGGTCATCGTCGGCGGAGGGGCCGCGCTGCTGGCGGTGGCCTGGTCCGCGGTGCTCCTACGCGTGGACGAGGACGGGCTGGAGGTGCGTTCACGCGTGCTGCCGGTCCGGGTGGCGCGGGTGCCCGCGGAGGACGTGGTCGGGGTGGAGGTGCTGGACCTGGACCCGATGAGGTGGGGCGGGATCGGGCTGCGCGCGCTGCCGGAGCGCACGGCATACATCGTCGACGGGGGACCGGGGATCGTGGTGTGGAAGCGGGACGGGCGCCGGCTCGCGCTGCAGGTCACCGAGGGTGACGCCGCTGCGCGGGCCGGCGCCCGCACGCTGCTCCAGGCGGCGGGTCAGCGGCTGGGGACGGGCTCCGTCACGTCCTCCTGAGCCGAGCCCGGCGCGAGCTGGCGCTCGAGCCGGGCGCCCTCGACGTCCACGTCGGGCAGGACCCGGTCCAGCCGGCGCGGGAGCCACCAGGCCCGCTCGCCGAGCAGCGACATCACCGCCGGGGTCAGGGTCATCCGGACGAGGAAGGCGTCGACGAGGACGCCCACGGCCAGGCCCAGGCCGATCGGCCGGATCATCGTCAGGTGCGCCCAGACGAACCCGCCGAAGACCGAGATCATGATGATCGCAGCCGCGGTGACCACGCGGGCGCTGTGGTTGAAGCCGGTGACGACGGCCCGGCGGGCCGGCTCGCCGTGGACGTGCGACTCTCGCATCGCCGAGACCAGGAAGACCTGGTAGTCCATCGCCAGCCCGAACAGGATCCCGATGAGCAGGATCGGCAGGAAGCTGAGCACCGGTCCGGGCTCGTGCACGTCGAAGACGGGGGAGAGGAAGCCCAGCTGGTAGACGCCGACGACCGCGCCGAAGGCGGCGGCCAGGCTGAGCAGGAAGCCGCCGGTGGCCAGCAGCGGGATGACGACCGAGCGGAAGACCAGCAGCAGCAGGATCAGGGAGAGGCCCACGACCACCGCCAGGTACAGCGGCAGCGCGTCGGCCAGCTGCTGGGAGATGTCGATGTTGGCCACCGTCTGCCCGGTGAGGCCGAGCGTGGCGCCGTTGTCCTCGCCGATCTGGGTGATGACGCCGTCGAGCCGGTCGACCAGCGCCTCGGTCGACTCCTCCGCGGGGCCGCCCTCGGGCTGGACCTGGAAGGCGAGCGTGGTCCGGTCCTCGCTGACGCCGGCGGGCAGCACCCGCACGACCCCGTCGACGGCAGCCAGCTCCTCGCCGATGTCCGCCTGCGTCCGCAGCAGCGCCGTCTCGCCGTCGGCGACCGGCTCGTCGAGCTCGGCCACCACGAGGATCGGGCCGTTGGCGCCGGCGCCGAACTCCTGGCGGACGGTGTCGTAGGTCTGGTACGCCGTGGAGCCGGCCGGCTCCGCGGAGCCGTCGGGCAGGCCCAGTCGCAGCTGCGCGGCCGGCCAGGCCATGGCACCGACGAGGACGAGCACGCCGACGAGGGCGAGCCACGGACGGCGCTGCACCCATGCTGCCCACCCGTGCCGGCCGTCCGCCTGCCGGGCGTCCTCGGCGGCGACCTCGGAGGAGCCGGCGGCGGCCAGCTCTCGCCGGGCGCGGCGGGGGAGGACGCGCAGGCCCATGAGGGACAGGAGCGCCGGCGTGAGGGTGAGGGCGACGAGCACCGCGACCAGCACGGTGGCCGCGGCGACCAGGCCCATGACGCCGAGGAAGGGGATCCCGGTCAGCACCAGCGCCGACAGCGCGATGACCACGGTCAGGCCGGCGAAGGCGACCGCGTTTCCGGAGGTGCCGACCGCCAGCGCGATCGACGCGCGCACGCCCATGCCGTGCCGCAGCTGCTGGCGGTGCCGGTTGATGAGGAAGAGGGAGTAGTCGATGCCGACCGCCAGCCCGAGCATCAGGGCGAGGGCGGGGGTGACCGAGTTCATCGACACCCAGTGGGTCAGGGTCAGCGCCCCGGTGAGGCCGACGCCGACCCCCACGAGCGCCATGAGCAGCGGCAGGCCGGCGGCCAGCAGGGAGCCCAGCATGACGACCAGCACGACGGCGGCGACCACGAGGCCGAGCACCTCGCCGGGTCCCATGATGCTGGACAGGTCGTCGGTGATCTCCTTGCTGAAGTCGGTGTGCACGCCCGCGGACTCGAGCGCGGCGTCGACCTCGAGGATCTGCTCGCGCGTCTCCGGCGGGATGAAGCCCTCGGCGCCCTCGACGCTCACCTGGGTCATCGCGACGGTGCCCGCTTCGTTGACCGTGCGCATGCCCTCGGTCAGGGCGGCCATCCGCTCGCCGGCGTCGAGGGCGGCCTCGCCCTCGGCCAGCTGGGTGCGACCCGTCTCGAGCTGCTCGCGGAGCTGCTTCTCGCCCTCGGCGACCTGCTCGCGCGCGGTGTCCAGCTGGGCCCGTGCCGCGGCGAGCTGCTCGCGCCCGGCGTCCAGCTGGGCCTGCCCGGCGGCGATCTGGGCACGGGCCTGCTGCTCCGCGGCCGGCGGCACCTGCCCGGCGGCGACGCCGGCCTCGAGCTGCGCGAGCTGCTGTTCGAGCTGGGCCTGGCCGGCCTCCAGCTGCTGCTCCTGCTCGGCCACCTGGGCCTCGCCGGCCTCGAGCTCGGCGCGGCCCTCCTCGAGCTCCTTCTCGCCCTGCTCGATCTCGTCCTCCGCCGCGGCCAGCTCCTCCTCGCCCGAGGCGATCTGGGCCCGGCTGTCCTCGAGCTGGGT